>NZ_BDSM01000033.1:0-39660 GCF_003112475.1 Microcystis sp. 0824
CTATCGCCGTTACTCTCACCTTTGTATCAATTGTAAATAATTGTTACAAAGTGTATTGACCTTGAGTCCCCTTGCCTAGTTTGGTATCGGGTGATACTAAACGTCGGGACATATAAACAGTTATAAGGTTGGTCTGGGTTGACCTCTTAGATTCAGTCGGGGGACTGAAGACCTTACTAGGCGGTTATTTCAGGCATTTCAGCCCTATTTCATGCCTAAACGTTTCGCACTAATAAAACAAATAGTAACTCAAAAAAAGCCATAAAAAATTACACTTGGGAATACATTCAAAAATATCCGAAACAAACTAAAAGACTATTAGGGATTGACTACCAACAACTAGAACAACTGATGGCACTTGGAAAACTTATACATCGGAAAAACCAATCAGAAATTGAAAAAACCAAAATTAGGATTAATCAACCAGGAAGCGGAACACCTCCTAAATTATCAGAAGAGGAACAAATTGTTCTAATGTTGGTTTATTTAAGACATCATCTAAGCTTTCAAATCTTAGGACTAATGTTTCAAGTGAGTGAATCAAGGGCTCATAATATCTTTACCTATTGGCAAAAACTTTTTGAAGTTTTTTAGAACAAATAAAGAAGTGCCAAGAAGAGGAAATAATAATTGAACAATTAAGGGATTATGAGTTGATTGTCGATAGCGCAGAACAGCCCGTGGAGAGGCCGATCGATTATCAAGAACAAAAAATATATTATTCGGGAAAGCAAAAAAGACATACTTTAAAAAGTCAATTTATTGTCTTGCCAAAAGCTGAAGATATTGCAGGGTAAGAGCATCTCAATTAGGCTTGACAAAAGGCTTTCAGCACAGCCATCATATAGTTATTATCCATGGCCGCCCGTTTACTTTTTTGTGCCAGACTACGTCGGTAAGTGGATTCTTGGTATCTATAGATCTATCATCTATAGCAGGTATCCAATTATCAAATGCAGCCACAATAGTAAACCCCGCTTTCTGGAAACCTAAAGATAAACCACCACAACCAGCGAATAAATCGATTGTGATCATTTTGCTCCCTCCTCTAAATTGACTATCGAAAGCGTAAAATAAATTATCAGAATCGGGAGCTAGACCGTATAACTCTTTTGTACTTAACTCCGCAGGTTTAATTTTAAAATTTTCATCAAGTTTCAGATATACATTTTTCAGTCCTTTCCCATCTAAGTAAGCGCACAAAGAAGCTGGAAATGAGGAATTAAATTGATTTTTACCCCATCTTTCTTTTTGGGTAAAATCCCGAAATATGGCAGATTTTCCCATTACCTCAACCCGATCGCTGAAATTATCTCATCAATAATCTTAATAGCAATAAACGGGGCAATCACGCCCCCCACGCCGTAGATGAGGATATTGCGCCGCAATAGTTGGTCAGCAGTGAGCGGGCGAAATTGAACGCCTTTAAGTGCTAGGGGAATCAAAACGGGGATAATTAGGGCATTGTAGATCAGGGCCGATACGATCGCCGATTGAGCGCTTTTCAAACCCATGATATTTAAAGCACCGATCCCGGCAGCGGCGAAAATCGTCGGGATAATGGCGAAATACTTAGCGATATCGTTAGCTACCGAAAACGTGGTCAGGGCGCCGCGGGTAATTAATAACTGTTTGCCGATGGTCACTAAATCGATCAGCTTGGTCGGGTCGGAATCGAGATCCACCATATTGGCCGCCTCCTTCGCCGCTTGGGTTCCGGAGTTCATTGCCACACCGACATTAGCCTGGGCCAGTGCCGGTGCGTCGTTGGTTCCGTCCCCCGTCATAGCAACTAACTTGCCCTTGGCTTGCTCGCGACGGATCACCTCGATCTTATCTTCTGGGGTGGCCTCGGCGATAAAATCATCCACCCCCGCCTCCGCCGCGATCACCGAGGCCGTGATCTGGTTATCGCCGGTGAGCATGATCGTTCTCACCCCCATGCGCCGTAATTGGTCGAAACGCTCTTTTAATCCCGGTTTCACTATATCTTTGAGATAGATCACCCCGTAGATATCGTTACCCCGACAGACGGCCAGGGGAGTCCCCCCCAAACGGGAAACCCTTTCCTGTGCCTCATCGAGGGTCTCGGGAACAGAACCACCGCGGGAACGGACGAAACCTTTAATCGCGTCTACGGCTCCCTTACGGTATTCCTCGCCGGCCCTATCGGTGCCGCTCATGCGGGTACGAGCGGAGAATTCGATTCCCTCGCCGGGTTGGCCATCGATATCCAGGTTCGCGCCCAAATTCCGGGCTAAGGCAATGATCGAGCGTCCTTCCGGGGTTTCGTCGAAAAGGCTGGCCGCTAGACAGATGCGGGCTAATTCCTCGAGGTTATGACCGTTCACGGGGATAAATTCGTCAGCCAGCCGGTTGCCGAGGGTGATCGTTCCCGTTTTATCGAGAAGGAGGGTATTTACGTCGCCGCAGGCTTCCACCGCACGCCCGGAGGTGGCGATGACGTTAAACTGAGCCACACGATCCATCCCGGCGATGCCGATCGCGCTCAATAAACCGCCGATCGTCGTGGGAATGAGGGCGACGAGGAGCGAGATCAAGATGGCGATACTGGAACCGGCCCGAAAAGTATCCGCAACCGCCGGCCCGAGGCTCGTTTCCAGGAAACCGGCGATATAGTTCCCGATCGAGGGAATCGTGGCCACGACGATTAAAAAGACTTGGGTTAACACGGCCAGAAGTACCGTCAGCGCGATCTCGTTGGGGGTTTTCGTGCGCTCGGCCCCTTCCACAAGGGAGATCATGCGATCGATAAAACCCCGGCCGGGATCTTGAGTGATCCGCACTGTCAACTCGTCCGAGAGAAGCCGCGTACCACCGGTGACGGAACTGGCGATGTCGGTGCCGGGTTGTTTGAGGACGGGGGCCGATTCTCCGGTGATCGCCGATTCATCCACCGAACCGATTCCCTCGATCACTTCCCCGTCGGCGGGAATCACGTCCCCAGCCACCAGTTTTACCCGATCGCCCCGACCCAAGGCCGTGGAACTGACCGACTCGATCGATCCGTCGGCCAGGATTTTTCGGGCGATCGTGTCGCTGCGGGTGGAGCGCAGGGCATCGGCCTGGGCTTTTCCCCGTCCCTCGGCGATCGCCTCGGCGAAGTTGGCGAACAGCACCGTGAAGAAGAGGATCAGGGTGATGATGCCGTTAAGTAGCCGTTGTTGTCCCCTATCCCCTGCGATCGTGCCGAATAGATGCGGGTCGATCGTCACCAAGGCCGTGACGATCGTTCCTAACCAGACCACGAACAGGACCGGGTTACGCACGGCGATGCGCGGGTCGAGTTTGAGGAAGGACTGCCGGATCGCGCTTTGATAGAGACCGGTCCGGTTGACCTTGGGGGTGTGGTGGCGGTCGTCCCGGCGACCTCTCGGCACTCGCAACGGGCGGGGGGACTTAGAATTTCCTTTGTTTGTTCTCATAAATTATCTAAACTCCTAGCCGATCATCCGGGTGATTTGAAAGGCTTCCGCGATCGGACCGAGGGCCAATATCGGGAAGAAAGTGAGCGCACCGAGAATTAAAATCACCCCCGCCGTCACGCCGGTAAAGAGTCCGGTATCGGTGCGGAGGGTTCCGGTGGTGGCGGGAACCGGTTGTTTGCGGGACATCCCATCGGCTAACAAGAGCAGGGCAGCGATCGGGATATACCGTCCGGCGAGTAAACTGAAGCAGGCGCTCAGATTCCACCAGAGAGCGGTCATCGTCGGTTTCGCCCCAGATGCGATCGCAAGCGGTGCGGGTTGGGAATCCCCCAGTCCCTCGAATCCCGACCCGTTATTGGCGGCGGCGGAAGCGTACTCGTAGATAACTTGAGATAATCCGTGAAAGCCGGGGTTACTGATGCCTTGAAAGTCGGGAAAGGCAAGGGCGATCGCTCCGGGGATGAGGATGGCGATCGGGTGAACCAGCAGAATTAAAAAACTCGCTAACACCACTTCCCGCTTCTCGATTTTGCGCCCGAACAATTCGGGGGTTCTTCCCACCATTAGCCCGGTGACGAATACCGCCAGGATCAGATAGGCAAACAGGTAGGCGGTGCCGGTTCCCTGGCCGCCGAAGACGATTTGCAGGAACAGATTCGAGAGGGTGACGAAGCCGCCGTTCGGCATCAAGGAATCGTGCATGGCGATCACCGCACCGCACATGGTGGCCGTGGTAGTTACCGCGTACAGGGCCGATTGCGCCCAACCGAAGCGTACTTCTTTACCCTCGAAGTTAACCGCTCGATCGACCCCTAGCAGGGAGTTAACCGCCTGGTTGCCATTGTATTCTCCGATCGCTGTGATGATCGTAAAGCCGATGAAGATACCGAGGGGAATTAGATAGATTAATCGAGCTTGCTTGAGATTATCGGCGAAAACACCGTAGGTATAGATCAGGGAGGTGGGAATCGAGAGAATCGCCACCAACTGCACCAGATTGACGAATCCGTTCGGGTTTTCAAAGGGGTGGGCCGAGTTGCTGGCAAAAAAGCCGCCGCCGTTTTCTCCCAATTCCTTAATAATCTCGAAGTGGGCCACTGGACCGCGGGCGATCGCCTGACTGAGGTTGGGGTTTTCTAGCGTCGGCAAGATCGCCGGGCCGGCGAGGGTTTCTGGGACTCCAGCGATGATCAGGGCAATTGCTCCCACGATCGAGATCGGTAAGAGGATACGGGTGATCGCTCGGATCAGATCCACGTAGAAATTGCCCAACGGTCGCCCCGTCAGTCCCCGAATAAAGGCGATCGCCACCGCTAGACCGGTTCCGGCCGAGGTGAACATCTGGTAGCCGAGTCCCCAGATCTGACTCCCGTAACTGAGGGTGGTTTCTCCGGAATAATGCTGTTGGTCGCTGTTGGTGATAAAGGAAATCGTTGTATGTAGCATGGTGTCCCAAGTGGGGGCGGGGAGCCCCGTCGGGTTGAGGGGAAGGACTCCTTGGCCCGCAATCAGGGAAAAAACCAGAATTGCTATTACCGCGTTACTGTAGAGAACGGCGCGGGCGTATTGCCAGCCGGTCATATTCTCTTTCCCTTTCACTCCGACGAAGGTATAAAGAAGACTCTCGGCTCGATCGCACAGTGGGTCGAGTAGGGTTCTCCGTTCCATGAACACCCTAGCCATATACCGGCCGAAAAAGGGGGTGATTGCCACGATTATCAGGATCGTGAGCGCGATTTGAATCCATCCTTGCAACATGGTTCGATCAACTCCAAAAAAAGGCCCGTCGAGGCTCGAGCGATGATCGACCGGGAAAATCACGGGTTCGCTGTCTCGAAACCGCTTGAGAAAACCAAGTTTGTCTAATCATTAGCGATCGTTAACAAATGGATGATCGAGGGATTATTATCGCCTCTGCTGGGATGATTATAGCGATTTCTCGCACCTTGACAAGCTATATTTTTTCCGTTCGTTATCCTATCAGCTTTTAGGCACTTATGCAGCAATACCGACAATCAGCAATTATCGGTGACTCTTGGGCTTTTAGGTCGCAAGTGGCTGAACAAACAGGAATAATTATGCAAACGCCATCGCAGAAAACGGGTTTCTCGAAGAAACCCGTTTTCTATAAAGTCTTGAAAAATTGGCGATTGTTTGCACAAAATAATTGGAACAATGGTCTCAATAATTTTCTCTATTAAGTGAACCAAACAGAGGAAAAATGTTCAGAACTAAGCTGTTAATAATTTAAATCGGCGGGCAGCTTACTAAACGTTTTTTCTCCCCCGATGGCTTTTTTGAGTCAGAGAAGGTGAGAATTGATGATATTCAATCCCCCCGGCTACGCTTGAATTATCTTAATCTGTAAGGTAAGTTGCCAAAAAGGAGACAATTGTGCGACGGGGAAGACATAAAATTTTTATCGGGATGGCCCCGGGAGTCGGGAAAACCTACAAGATGCTGGAGGAGGGGCATAGTCTCAGAAAGCAGGGAACCGACGTGGTGATTGGACTGCTCGAAACCCACGGCCGGAAAGAGACCGCCGAAAAAGCCGAGGGATTGGAAATCGTACCGAGAAAAATCCTAGAAAAAGAGGGATTCACTCTCTCGGAAATGGATACGGAAGCGATTATCGCCCGCTCACCGCAGTTGTGTCTGATCGATGAATTGGCCCACACGAATGTACCCGGTTCGGAGCGAGAGAAACGTTTTCAGGACGTGGAGATAATTTTATCCCGGGGAATCGATGTTTACTCGACCGTGAATATCCAGCATATCGAGAGTTTAAACGATCTGGTTGCCCGAATCACTGGGGTGGTGGTGCGGGAGCGAATACCCGATCGAATTTTGGAGGAAGCTGATGAAGTGATCGTGGTAGATGTTACCGCCGAAACCCTAGAAGAAAGATTATTAGCGGGAAAAATCTACGCTCCCGAAAAGATCGAACAATCTTTAAATAATTTCTTTCAACGGCGCAATTTAATCGCCCTCCGGGAACTCGCCCTGCGGGAAGTGGCCGATACAGTAGAAGAAGAAGCGAGTAATTCGACATTTATCGGTCAATCCTGTCCCATTCACGAACGAGTATTAGTCTGTATTTCCACCTATCCCAACTCTTTACGATTATTACGTCGGGGAGCGCGGATAGCGGGGTATATGAACGCGGAATTTTTCGTGATTTTCGTCGATAAACCCGATCGCTTTCTCACCAAAGAGGAGGCTTTACATATCGAAACCTGCGAACGTTTATGTCGGGAATTCGAGGGGAAATTCTTAAGGATTAAAAGCTATCAGGTGGCAGCAGCGATCGCCGAAGTGGCCGAACGGGAACGGATCACCCAGATTGTGATCGGGGAGAGCCTTCAATCGCGCTGGAAGCATTTCATCAAAGGTTCTTTCACCCAAAAACTCATGCGCCTGATCTGGCAGAAAAATATCGATCTTCACATCATCGCCACCGAACCAAAAGTACCGATTAAAAACGCGCGGGCCAAGGGGTAAAAAGGTGACTACCGCTCCGCTATTTACCAACGAAGTGCTGGTGAAAGAATTTTCCTTTTACCAGCAACAGGTTTCAAGATTTTCAGTTCAACTGTTATTTAAATAAGTTTTAGGGGTATCATAAGACAAGAAGCTAATCAATAAGGTGGATATTTACCATGGCTAATTGTCCTAACTGTGGTTCTAATCATATTCAGTTACAACGAGAAACCAATGTTAATTGGGGAAGGGCGGCAGCAGGTTGGGCTTTATTTGGTGTGGTTGGTGGTGCGGTGGGTGCTGTCACTGGAGAAGATAGAAATGTTAACGCCTGTCTTGATTGTGGAACTACTTGGAGAGCGGCAGACTTATATAAAACTCTTGAAATTATCAAGCATTTAACTCAGGAAACACTTGATTTATCTTTAGCAAGAGATAGATTATATCTCAATGATTTTATGGTTGAAATTGGACCCTATCTTGATTCCATTTCAAAAGCAGAAGAAGAAGGGAACAAGATGATTAAAGAAGCAGAATCTAAAAAGGGTCAGGCAGCAGCATCAGGATTTAGCACTGGCTGTCTTATGTCTATATTTGCCGCTTGTGGTGGCGGTTTGACGATAACTGTCCCGATGAGTTTAATAGTTTTTACTGGAATTTTTATCTCGTTGTTATGTTTTTTAATTGGTGCTTCAATCGATGCAGCTAATAGTAAAGTTATCCAAGAAGAAATACAGGGCGCTATAAAAAAAGCAGAAAAAATCAAACAAGAAGCAGACATAGATTTTAACTACAGGATCAAGGATTTTATTGCTAGACATTCTATTAATTAAGAGCTTATTTATCAAGAAAATATTAAGTTAGGCAATCCCTTATTTTTAGAGGAATAATCAAGAGAAAACTTTTCTTTTCTAGAATTGCCAATCGTAATACCATTTTTCTAAAGTAATGGCACAGATGGTTAATTTCCCTCAACCCTTGCCCCCCACCCCCCCCGACATCGGGGGGCAAGAAGGGAGTAGAATGTCTGCCACGAATAAAGAAAAATGGTATAACCTGCGATCGAGCGAAAATAAACTGGTAAAATCTGAATAGAACTCGTTGCTTTTGCGATCGCTAATACCGCATCTACGGCAGTTATCTTAATGGTGAGGTACAAAGCTTTCGTTTTGGGGAGTGAGTCGTCAGTATTCGGGAGACAGGTTTTAGGTTTTGGGGGTTGGGGTTTTGGGGTTTTGGTATCTTAGTTCAATTTCCCCAGTTCCCCTCTCAAATCAGCAACGCCCTCTGGGATGATATTCTAGGAGTTAATCTTTAATGCAAATCCGTTGTCACTTAAGGGAGTTAACTCATGCAGGTAAATAATCTCGGCTTTATCGCTAGTATCCTATTCGTCCTAGTCCCCACCGTTTTCCTCTTGATTCTGTTTATCCAAACCAGAGAGGAAACCGAGGGTTAAATTAGGCCCGGAGAGACCAGTTATTTGGTCTCTCCTTAATTTTTTGGTGGCTCTAGGTGGTGTACTCGGCGTTAATTTTGACGTAATCGTAACTAAGATCGCAACCCCAGGCCGTACCTGTCCCCGAACCGTTACCGATACAGATAGACATTAAAACGGTATCTTCTCGTAAATAAGCCCCGCTGGCTGCCGCTTTCAGGTAATTACTGGCACTAGCTCGATCGAACGCCAGAGGTTGGCCATTTTCCATCATCACGAAGTCGCCTAACTTGATTTGCAGGTCTTCTTGATGGAAGACAACCCCGGCCCGGCCCGCGGCCGCCGCAATTCGTCCCCAGTTAGGATCTCGACCGAAAACCGCCGATTTTACTAAGGAAGAACCGGCAATGGTGCGAGCAATCTGACGAGCGGACTGATCATCGGCCGCTCCCGAAACCCGCACTTCCATTAAACAGGTGGCCCCTTCCCCATCCCGGGCGATCGCTTTAGCCAAGTATTGACAAACTTCCGTTAACATGGCCTCTAACTTTTGGGCATCCCGGCCCATTTCTGTGATCGCCGTGGTGCGCGATTGACCGTTAGCCAAGGCGATCAGACTGTCATTGGTACTGGTGTCCCCATCCACCGTAATCTGATTAAAACTTTTATTAGCCGCCCGACTTAACATATTTTGCCAGAGAACCGTCGATACTGCGGCATCACAGGTGATAAAGGAGAGCATCGTCGCCATATTCGGGTGAATCATCCCCGATCCCTTGGCAATTCCCCCAATTGTGACCGGACGACCATCGATAGTGGTTTGCAAGGCGATCGATTTGGGGACTAGATCCGTGGTCATAATCGCCCGGGCCGTGCTTTCGCCACCATTTTCCGACAATAAACCTGCTAAGGTCGGTAAAGCGGCGGTTAACGCATCCATGCGAATCCGTTGCCCGATCACTCCCGTAGAAGCCAGCAAAATTGCATCGGCGGGAATCCCTAAAACTTGGCTCAAGGCGGCGGCACTATCGAGGGCATCTTGCCATCCGGCTTCCCCCGTGGCGGCGTTTGCCTGGCCGGCATTACACAAAATCGCCCTGGCGCTGGCTTTAGTTTGTAAGCGTTGACGGCAATAATCGACGCAAGCGGCCCGCACTTGACTGGTGGTAAAGACTCCTGCGGCGATCGCTTCTGTTTCCGAGACAATGAGGGCTAAATCGGGCAAACCGGACGGTTTTAGCCCCGCGGCCATCCCTGCGGATTTAAATCCTTTTGGGGCCGTGATCCCCCCCTCTATTTCCTGCCAATCGGCCATTTTCTCCCGTCTCCTACTCAAATTCGACGATCGATTATAGCAAGTAAAAAACACCTCTTGTGAAAATCAAAAATCTTCGGTTAGGTGAGGAGTCAGTAGTCAGTAGTCAGTAGTCAGGAGAATTAAGAATGAATAATTCACAGATTTTAGGTAATTTAATCCTTATTTTTGCCGTTTTTGAATCCTCAAAAATTAATTATGCAAGAGGTCTAAAGTCAAAAAGTAGCAAGGGGTTTGGCTGTTGCGGGTTGGGGAGAGGGGAGAGGGGAGAGGGGAAAAAAGCCGACGGCTGATAATTCCGGGCTGCAAATTAGCTTAAAATACGATTAATTGACCAAAATTTTGGGGCGATAGTTTATGGAACGCGGGTTATTGTGGACACCTTTATTAATTCTATTTATTTGGTTGGCTTGGAGTGGTTGGAATGAATACCAAAAAGTGGAAATCTATCGACAATGGGCCGAAAACTTCGAGCGAGCTAAGTATGATATATATTCTGTCTTAGGTCAAAAAGATAAAATTATCACTTGGGGAAAGCCAACTCGTAAGGGAGTGATTAATTTACAAACTTTTTCCCTAGAGGAGGTCAAAGAAATCCGTCTGCTAGTTAATAATCAAGTGGTGGATTTAGATGCTCTTCCCCCGCAGGGTTCCCCTTTCCTAGAATTTATCTTTAAGGAGCGATCTCCTGAAAAAATTCCCTTTACTGAAGTTGAATTGGCTAGTCGGTGGGCGAAATTTTTACAACAACAAATCTTAATTTAATGGCGATAATTTCTAGCGCAATCTTCCTGATCGCAGGATACCGACAACTAACCATAAACCGATAAAACTAGCTGTAGCAAATAATACGGTACTAATAATAGTTAATTGCCGAGATTGGGTGCTGGCCGTAACAATAGCAGCCCCGATAATTAAGGAACCAATAATCACACTAAAAGCTAGTCGATTGGCGGAATTATCTAAACTGCGACGGAGATTATCTAAGTCGCGAATTTTCAGATTAACATTTAAAGTTTCCGAGGTTAAACCATCTAGTAAAACTTCAATTTGACGGGGATATTTCAGGGAAAAAGATTTCAAGTCTAAAACTGTTCTTAGGGCTGTTTGTAGGGGAGTGCTACCGATTAACTGTTGTTCAAGAATATTAGTTAATAGCGGTTTGACTTCTTCTAGGATATTAATATCAGGATTAAATTTTCGGGCAGTTCCTTCTAGATTAGCGAGACTTTTAGCGAATAAACCTAAATTACCCGGAAGTTTAATTCTATTGCGACGGGCAATTTGCAAAAGTTCATAAACCACCTGACTAAAGTTAATTTGATTTAAATTGAGGTTATAATATTTTCGCAGCATCCGCTCATAATCCACCTCTAATTGTACTAAGGTAATCGGGACTACTGACTCGGATAGTTTAATAGTTAGCTGACTGCATCTTTTCGCATCTAAGTCAACAATTGCTAATAACAATTCTGTTAAAATTTGTTGAGTTTGCGGGTCTAATCTGCCCACCATACCACAGTCAATTAAAGCTACTCTACCATCGTCAAGATAGAAAATATTACCCGGATGAGGATCGGCATGAAAGAAGCCATCAATATAAATTTGTTGAAAAAATGACCGAAACAAAATCCTAGTTATTTCGCTTTTTCTTTGGGAAATTGCTTGCTCAGTTGGCGGTCTAGAAACATCGGCTTCTAAAATTTGTTTTCCTTCTAACCATTCTAACACTAATAGCTTGGAATTAGTTAAGTCCCAATAAATTTTAGGAATAACTAACTGTTTGGGTTCTGACCAACGACTCTGGGTTAAATTATAGCGTAATTGGTCAGTATAATGACCTTCTTGGGTGAAATCTAATTCCGCATTGACTGCTTTAATAAATTCCTCTGCTAAGTCAACAACGTCGTAACTTTGACCAAATTCTGTTAGGGCAACTAAATCAGCAATTCCCTTAATTAAGGCACTATCTTGGGCGACAATTTTTTCGATCCCCGGACGCAAGACTTTAATCGCTACTTCCTCCCCAGATAATAAAGTTGCCCGATGAATTTGCCCGATCGATCCTGCGGCGATCGGTTGGGGATTAATATACTTAAATACCTGTTTAATCGGTTTTGCTAACTGTTCGGTGATGACTATTTCTATATCCGTCCAAGCAACGGGAGGAACTTGCGCTTGTAGGGCAGTTAAAGCCTCGATATAATTAGCGGGTAGCAGATCGGGACGGGTACTAAGTAACTGTCCCAATTTGACGTAAAAAGGCCCCAATTCCACGAGAATTTTTTTGAGAACTTCTGGGGTGGGAATCTGGGGATTTTCTGTTTTTCCTAGGGTTAAAACCCCGCGCATATAGTCCCAACCGTTGCCGAGAACTATCTCAAGGATTTCTTTTTGTCTTTGACTGGTTTGGGGTAGTGAGAACACGGTATTATCAGTTATCAGTGATCAGTTATCAGTTATCAGTGGGTAAGTTACCAGTGATCAGATTTGAGTTTTAAGTGAGCAGTATTAAGTAGGTAGGCGTTAAAAATTATCAAATACCCCCCTTATCAAGGGGGGATTAAGGGGGGCAGGGGGGATCAGAGACAAAATCTATCTTCAATTTAATTATAACTACTTACTTAAATAGAGGTTTCCTACTGTCTTTTCACTGATTACTGATTACTGTTTACTGATCACTGATTACTGAAAAAGCTGGTAACTAATATCGATCCTATAACAATTTCTCCAATTTGGGATCGGTTTGTAATTGCTTGAGAACTTGTTTAATATCTTGGGTACGATCTTTGTGGACAACGAGAGTCGCTTTCCCGTCGCGAACAATTACCAGATCTTTTAAACCAATAGTAACGATCACTTCCTCCTCATCACTAGCATAGATAATAGAGCCTTCCGTATCCAAACCGACATGATTGGCCAGTTCAATATTTTTGCCCTTTGCTTCTAGTAATCTTTCCAGAGAATTCCAATCTCCCAGATCATCCCAACCGAAATTAGCGGGTAAAACGTAAGCGAGTTGGGTTTTTTCCATCAAAGCATAATCGATACTTTTTTTCTCTAAATCCTCATAGGCAGCGATGCCCCGATCGATCAGAGGTTGTAAAATATTATTAGCGTGGGTTTTTAGCTCCTCTAAAACCACTTGTCCCTGAAAGATAAACATTCCGCTATTCCAGCTAAAAAGTCCCGTTTCTAGGAATTTTTCGGCCGTGGTGCGATCGGGTTTTTCCGTAAAACGACTCACTTTATAGACGGGTAAACCATTAAATTCGCCCTGATTTTCTCCCTGTTCGATATAACCGTAACCGGTGGAGGGATAATCGGGTTTAATCCCTAAAGTAACGATCGCTTTTTGGCTGACAGCCACTTCTACGGCTGCTTTTAAAGTGTTAATATAAGCCTCTTGATCACCAATATAATGATCGGCAGGAAAAAAACCGATCGCCACTTCCTTACCATAACGTTTTATCACTTCTAAAGTAGCCCAAGTCACAGCCGGGGCCGTATCCTTGCCCACCGGTTCCACTAATAGGTTACTCTCCGGTAAGTCGGGCAGTTGTTCGCGGACACCATCAGCGATCGCACTAGCGGTAATTACCCAGAGATTTTCCCAACCTGCCCCTAAAGATAATAGACGATCGGCCGTTGCTTGTAAAAGACTGCGACCACTACCATCAAGACAGAGAAACTGTTTCGGACGCGCTAGACGACTGAGGGGCCAAAAACGTTCCCCTTTACCACCGGCGAGAATGACTGGAACAAGCGACTGATTCATAAAAAATTGACACTTATCGGTTAAGTTGAACCGATTGTATCAGACGGCAGCGAGGGGTGAGCGTTTTCCTGACCCAAAGCTAAAAAGCGGGCAAATAACCCGCTTTCTAGCAAAAATAACCGAAATATTGCGATTAGAAATTCATTTCGGCCGCTTGTACTGTTTCCACTTGTTTTTTCTTAATAACTAAGAGGATTTGGCAGAGCATAATGCCACCGAGGAATAAAACCAATCCTTTGATCCGGCCGGGATTTTGTAGGACAACTTCCGTCTCTTTTTGACCAAAACCGCCGACATTGGGGTTACTGGTTAAAAATTGTCCCACTTCGATCGCTTGACCTTCCGAGACGATTAACTCAGGACCTGCGGGAATATTTTCCACCACGGGGCCAGCTTCGGAAGTGATGGTGACTTCATAACCACCGGCTTCGGTTTTGCTGATCTGGCTAATTGTACCTGCGGTAGAAGCTTTGAAGGCGTTATTATTGCTAGGTTCACCGGTGGGGTACACTTGACCGCGACCACGATTGGCCCCTAAATGCACAGCATATTTACCGAAGTGAATACCTTTATTTTGGCTAGGATCGGGGGCCAGGACGGGGAAAACGATTTCTTTGTATTGATCCCCGGGTAAGGGGCCGACGATAACCACGTTATCTTGACCTTCTTTGTAGGATTGGAAATAGACTCCACCCAGTTTTTCCTGCATTTCTTCGGGAATGCGATCGGGGGGCGCGATTTTAAAACCATCCGGTAGCATTAAGACTGCACCGACGTTTAAACCCCCCTTCGATCCGTCGCCTAACACCTGTTGACTGGCGGGATCGTAGGGGATTTTTACCACTGCTTCAAAGACGCTATCGGGTAATACCGAGTGGGGGATTTCAATTTCGGCGGGTTTTTGGGCTAAATGGCAGTTCGCACAGACAATCCGACCGGTTGCTTCTCTGGGGGTTTCCGGGGCGGTTTGTTGCGCCCAAAAAGGATATGCTTGGGCAGATTGGGGGTTAATGACATCGCTGGTTAGGAGTAGGGAAACGGTAGCGATCGCCACGAGGACGGCTTTCACTAGGGCCTGTCTGTGGACTTGCGGGAAGCTTAAAAAGTTGAATGTTCTCATCTCTATCGGTTGAATAATTCCAAATCTCGTCACATTGAATAATCTAGGACCACCAGGGTTCTTCACCGGTGCGGAAGTCGGTTTCCGTCCAAGTGGAGAAGACGACTTTATCATTATCGGTGACGTTGGCATGGGCGAGGGCTAAGGATAGAGGCGCTGGACCGCGAACTACTTTTCCTTCGGCATTGTACTGGGAACCGTGGCAAGGACACATGAATTTTTCTTCGCTGGCATTCCAAGGCACCACACAACCTAAGTGGGTGCAGACGGCGTTAATTCCGTAGTTGGCCAGGGTTTTGTCCTCTTGGACGACTAAATAGGTGGGGTCGCCTTTTAAGCCTTGGGCTAAGGTGCGATCGCCAGCGTTATGGCTTCCCAGAAATTGACTGACAATCACATCATTGCCTAGGGCATCTTTAGCGGTGACACCGCCACCCGTACCACCGGCCGAGGGGGGAATAAAATACTTAACAATCGGATACAAAGCCCCCGCTGCTACTCCGGTAATTGTACCAAAGGTCAACAGGTTCATAAATTGACGACGACCCAAATCGGGAACATCTGTACTGGAAACTTGACTCATTGCTCCTTATCTCCAAATGTAAATTTTTGTAAACTAATTCTCATCTAAGGGCGATTTTGTGCATCTCGATCAAGACGAAAACCCAGAGCTTAAAGAAGGTTTACAAGGGCTGTATTAGATTATTACAGATATTGAGTCACGGACAATTGCCACAGCAAAGCTGCCCCAAATGCGATCGCTGTTTTCTCGCTTTTGCCGAGATGAGAAACCGCGAACATCGAAAGAATCTTAAAAAATTTGATCCAATGGAAAAGTTAAGTCCCCATATACCTTTAACTTAAGTTAGTAGCCAAGAATACAATGATTTCAAGTCATGCCTACTGGCTGGTACAGGGAAAATTCTCGCATCAGTAGATTACCTAACTCAATTTGTCAAGGCTGGGATTTCTTTCAAGGCTCGGTATAAAAATCTTTATTTATCTCTATCATCTTTAACCTATGAAATTAGCTGATATTCTCAAAGACTCAAGTTATAAGTTGTCCCAGTTTACGCCGACGGAAATTGAGCAATTAGAGCAGACAATTACGCTTAAAAAGACGAAAAATGGGGAAGCTCCCTATACAATTTGCTTAGTACGGAAAAAAGAGATTAAACTTACCCCAGAAGAAGCGATTAGACAATTATATTTAAGAGTTTTAAGCGATCGCTTACATTATCCTCTCAGTCGCATTCAGGTGGAGTATGGGGTGAATTTTGGCAGACTAGAAAGCTTGGGAGTAAAACTAATCTGATCAACACAAAAATAAATCTACCAATGGAACAAATTAAAGGATTTTGTCAAAAGTGGCAAGTCACCGAATTGGCATTATTTGGTTCAGTTTTACGCGAAGATTTCCGTTCAGATAGCGATATTGATATTTTAATTACCTTTTCCCCAACTGCTAAACGAGGTTTAACCGAAACCCTACAAATGCGCGATGAACTGCAAGCAATTTTTGATCGAAAAGTAGATTTAATTGTGAAAGCAGCACTCAAACGGAGTGATAACTGGCTAAGATGTAAAAACATTTTAGAATCAGCACAGATTATATATGCCTCATTGTAAATGCTATCAGACGTATTTTGCGCTATACTGATGGAAAAATAAATTAACAGAACTTTTAAAAGCGATCGCACCTTTACTCTAAGAGTGCTTTAAAAGCAAAATCCAAACAACTATTAGAAATTGCTAAAATAGGAGTAGAAAAAGCGATAGAAACCGAGGAAGAAACGGCAACCGCTTGGATAAACCAACAACTAGAAAGCTTGGGAGTCAAACTAATTTGATCAACACGAAAATATGAAAATTTCTCAAGAAAAACTCTCACAACTTTGTCAACATTGGCATATTCATAAACTTTCCTTATTTGGTTCAGTTTTACGAGATGATTTCACCGCAGATAGTGATATTGATCTGCTCGTTGAGTTTGAACTTGGTTTTACCCCTAGTTTTTTCAAACTTCATCAAATTCAAGAAGAATTATCTCAATTATTTGATGGACGTACTATTGATCTCGTTACCATCAAATCTCTTAATCATCATATTCGTGAGCGTGTTTTAGCAACAGCAGAGGTGTGTTATGTCGCAGAAAGATAATCAAGTGTATGTTGAACACATGATTGACACAGCAAATAAAGCACTTAGCTTTGTAGAAGGTGTCAGTCGAGAAGATTTTGATAATAACGAACTTTTACGGTTATCCCTCACCCATTTATTGCAAATTATCGGAGAAGCAGCGCGTCGTGTATCACCAGACTTTCGGGAGAATTATCCAACAATTCCTTGGCAAGCAGTCGTCGGAATGCGGAGCAAAGTAGTACACGATTACTTAAATGTTGATGAAGATATTGTTTGGAATACCGTTAAAAATGATTTACCATTTTTAGTTAAAGAACTAGAAAAGATTCTGATCAGGTAAAACTTTGGGAAAATTAGCATAATTTAGATATTGAACTAACCCACTGAAGGAGAGAAACATGAAAGCACTCAAGGTTATGGCAACCATTGATGAACAAGGACAACTAACCCTAGATCATCCTTTAATCATAGACAAAAACAGCCGTGTAGAAGTTATTATTCTCATCCCAGAGGAGGAAACCCAAGATACATCTCAAGCAGAAATTTTAGCAGACTTTCGGCAATCTTGGCATGAAGCCATGACAGGACAAACCATTCCCGTTTCTCAACTTTGGGAAGGGTTAGAAGATGACTAATCAACCGATAATTCAAGTTTTAGCCTCGGCAACATTCAAGCGAAATCTCCGCACACTTGCTAAGAAATATCGCAGTATTCGAGATGACATTCAACAATAATCACGACAATTTTTGATTTTTACCAGAGGTTTATTTTTAACGGGGGAGAATGTCAACCCTCACTGCTAGACTCAACAGTATGGCCGACTTCGCTGATCCATTGGGCAATTTCTGCGGGGGATGCGGTGGTTTCTACCGTGACGATTTTATTGGCTACATCCACCGATATTTGGGCTGCCGGTTGCTGATTATTAATCGCTTTAGTAATGGTATTAGCGCAACCTTCACAGGCAATACTAGGCACTTTTAGGATAATTGTCATTGTTGTAACTCCAGTAACTTTATAGCTAAAAACTAGCATAAATTGTCAGGGGTAGCTGATTTTTTAAGAGTTTATTTACCATTTCAGCACTGCCGCTTCGATCCCCTGTTCCCGACGCAGTTTACTATCTTTTTCTAGCCATTGAATGACCTGTTTATGGGTTAGTTCTTCTAGGGTTACTCCCGTATCTTCGGCGATTATTTTTAGTAAGCGTAGGGAAGAAATCGTTAAACGAGTCAGGAATTTTTCGGGAGAAGTCAAGAGGGCAGCGTCCACATCTGCGGATTCTTCTGGGGTTAAAAATTGTCTGTTTTCGATCATAGTTTTATTTGGTTTCCATCCAATTGTCACCGGCTTTAATTTCTACCAAGAGAGGGATCGTCAAGGAGACAGCTTCTTCCATAGTCGTCTTGATTTTTGACTCTAGGGATGGCCATTCTTCCCTCGGTACTTCCAAGACTAATTCATCATGGACTTGCAGCAGTAATCTCGCTCGATAATTTTGCAGTACCTCGGCTAATTTTACCATCGCTACTTTAATAATATCAGCACTGGAACCCTGAATGGGCGCATTAGCAGCCGATCTTAATAATTGTGCTTCCTCGTTGTTGAGTTTGAGGCTATCTAAATCGATGTCATGTAAGGACAGTCCCCGCAGTCTTTTTAAGAGGGGATTATCGAAGTTAAAATAACGTCTTCTGCCCAAAATTGTTTCCACATATCCCTGAGTGATCGCTTGTTTTTTGCTATTCTCTAAATACTCAAATACTTGGGCATAACGTTGATGATATTTTTCAATAAATTTTCTGCCCTGTTCTACGGTTAATTTCGATTCACGGGCGAATTTTTGCGCTCCCATGCCATAAATAACCCCGAAGTTAATTGTTTTTCCTAAACTGCGTTCTTCTGGGGTAATTTCCCCTTTATCAAAGAGCAATTGAGCGGTGACTTTATGAACATCTTGATTACTACGATACGCTTCTAATAAAACTGGTTCTTGACTGAGATGAGCGAGAATTCTTAACTCGATTTGTGAGTAGTCCGCTGACACCAATAAGTAACCATCTTCGGGGATAAAAGCTTGACGAATTCGTCTGGAAAATTCACTGCGAATGGGGATATTTTGTAGGTTAGGATTGGAGGATGATAAGCGTCCGGTGCTGGTGATGGTTTGATTAAAATCTGTATGTACTCGTGCGGTTTTTGGTTCGGCTAATTTCGGTAAAGCATCCACATAGGTGGATTTTAATTTGGATAAGGTGCGATGTTCAAGGATATAATCAATTAAGGGATGATCGCCTTGTAGTTTCTCTAAAACACTTTGATCGGTGGAGTAACCTGTTTTAGTTTTTCTGGATTTTTTGCGGTTGAGTGCTAATCGATCAAAAAGGATTTCACTTAACTGTTTAGGAGAGCCAAGATTAAAAGTTTCTCCGATAGATTCATAAGCTTTTTTTTCTATGTCTGCCAAGTCTCTTTCTAGTTGCTGGGACAAGTTTTTTAGATAATTGACATTGATTTTTATCCCATAATTTTCCATCTGCCACAGCACCATGACTAAGGGAGATTCTACCTCTGAGAATAATTGATATAAAGAGGGAATTTTAGTTAATTCTGCCTGTAATTTTTCTCGAAGTAAATAGGTAGCGTAGGCATCTAATCCGCAGTAGGTAGCAGTAGTGGCAATATCTAAATCAGCGATGGTTTTTCCCGTAGGAATACCGAGACTTT
The DNA here is from genome assembly GCF_003112475.1 of Microcystis sp. 0824. Classification (NCBI taxonomy): domain Bacteria; kingdom Bacillati; phylum Cyanobacteriota; class Cyanophyceae; order Chroococcales; family Microcystaceae; genus Microcystis; species Microcystis sp. 0824. Next base: position 19,451 of record NZ_BDSM01000033.1, read on the forward strand.
TATAACTAAGGGAAGTGATACCGTCTAAATAGCGATCACATAAATCTTCGAGATTATGAGTTAGTTCGGGATGGAGGACATAACTAGCCACCATAGTATCAAAAACTAGACCTTTAACGGTAATTCCTTGATGATAAAAAACATCAATATCAAATTTCGCATTCTGGAAGACTTTTGGATAATCATCACTGGCTAAAATTGGGCGTAATTTTTCGAGAACTATCTCTAGATTTAAATTATCACCGCTCTGGTGGCCGATGGGAATATAGGCCATAGCATTTAATTCTTTTCCCCAACAGCAACCGATGCCAACTAATTTGGCTACACGAGGATTTAAATCCGTGGTTTCGGTATCCCAAGCGACAGGAAAATGTGGATTAGTGAAAGTTGTTAATTTTGCCAGTAAAGCATCTAACTTAGGAATAGTATCAATAATGTCGGGAGCAATTAGAACTGGTGGAGAAATAGGGGGTAAATCAAACAGAGACAATTGATTATAATCAGCATCGCTAGTTAATTCTAGGGTAGGAGTGCCACCTAGAGGCTGTTGAATTTGATCGAGTTTCTGGAGAATTTTCTTTAATTCTAATCTTTCCAATAAAGGTTTAACCAAACGCCGATCAAAACCTCGGAGACGAAATTTATCCTCTTCGAGGCTAACGGGGGCATCAAGGGCAATTTTAGCTAAATAGCGAGAACTTTCGGCGGCGGCTTTACCCTCTAATAATTTAGTTTTTACCATTCCCTTGATCGATTCCAGATTAGTATATATATCCTCTAAGTTATCGTATTTTTTTAATAAATCTATCGCTGTTTTTTCGCCAATTCCGCGCACTCCGGGGATATTATCAGACTTATCACCGCAAAGAGCTTTAAAATCTACTACCTGTTTTGGTGTCACCCCTAACTTTTCCGTGACAGCTTGGGAATTAAATTCTGTATAACCCTGTGCCGATGTACTTTTGACTGCATTGATATCCAGATAGAGAACCGTGGTTTTTTTCTCCTCATCTACCAATTGGAATAAATCTCGATCGCCTGTTAAAATCTTGACCGTATAACCATTATCGCCGGCTTGTTTTGCCAAAGTTCCTAAAACATCATCTGCTTCGTAACCTGGGGAAGTCACAATAGGAATATTCATCGCTGCCAAGAGACTTTGCAGATTAGTTAAATCGGGGCGAAATTCTTCGGGAGTTTCTTGCCGATTAGCCTTATAATTGACATCAGCTTCATGGCGAAAAGAAGGAACTGCTAAATCAAAAGCGACCGCTAAATAAGCAGGTTTTTGAGTTTCTAGTAACTGCATCAGAGAATTTAAAAACCCAAAACAAACACTGGTGGGAATGCCAGTAGAAGTACGCAGAGGGCCAGAACGAGACTTAGCAAAGGCATAATAGGCACGAAAAGCCAAAGAATGCCCATCAATCAGGATAAATAGCTTATTTTGCTCGGCACTGGTCATAATTTAGCCTCAAATTTGCGTGTTATTTCCATTTTAAGGATTACCGAGCCATTATTCAGCCATTAGCCTTGAATCGGCGATCGCTGATAACTGATCACTGATACTTAACACCTCCTCAAAAAAAATATTTGCCAAAAAACCGGCGTAAGGGTATTTTAAGAATAATTTTATATGTTTACTGTGCGATTACATGAGAATCCTAGTTACAGGCGGTGCTGGTTTTATCGGTTCCCATCTAATCGATCGCTTGATGGAACAGGGTCATGAAGTGATCTGTCTGGATAACTTCTACACGGGGGTGCGCCGAAACATCGTTAAATGGCTAGGAAATCCTTATTTTGAGCTAATTCGTCACGATATCACCGAGCCGATCCGTCTAGAAGTCGATCAGATTTATCACCTGGCCTGTCCTGCTTCCCCAATCCACTATCAATATAACCCCGTAAAAACGATTAAAACCAATGTTTTAGGGACCATGTATATGCTGGGCCTAGCTAAAAGGGTAAAAGCGCGATTTTTGCTCGCTTCTACCTCAGAAGTCTATGGCGATCCTGATGTGCATCCGCAAAGCGAAGAATATCGAGGCAACGTCAACTGCATTGGACCGCGTTCCTGTTATGACGAGGGTAAACGGGTGGCGGAAACCCTGGCTTTTGAGTATTATCGGGAGCATAAGGTCGATATCCGGGTGGCCCGGATTTTCAACACCTACGGCCCGCGAATGTTGGAAAACGATGGTCGAGTGGTGAGTAATTTCGTGGTGCAAGCTTTGCGCGGTGAACCCTTAACGGTTTATGGTCAAGGTTCCCAAACCCGCAGTTTTTGCTATGTTTCTGACCTGGTGGAAGGGTTAATGCGTTTGATGAATGGGGACTTTATCGGGCCGGTTAATCTCGGCAATCCCGACGAATACACAATTCTGGAATTAGCGCAAGTCATCCAAGGCATGATTAATCCCGAGGCCGAATTGGTCTATAAACCACTGCCGGAAGATGATCCCAAACAACGACAACCGGATATCACTCGTGCTAAAAACTATCTGGATTGGAGTCCAACTATTCCTCTACATCAGGGTTTAAAAATGACGATCGAGGATTTCCGTTCTCGTCTAAGCTAATCCCTAATCAATAAATTTAACTTAATTGTCACTGGAGTGATTATCATGCGTGTTTGTGTTATCGGAACGGGTTATGTGGGTTTAGTCACCGGGGTTTGTCTGGCACATATCGGCCATCATGTTATCTGTATTGATAACAATGAAGAAAAAGTCAAATTGATGAAATCGGGACAATCTCCCATCTATGAACCGGGGTTATCGGAATTAATGCAGTCTTCGGCAGCCTCCGGCAATCTGGAATTCTCCACGGACCTAGAAGCGGGAGTTAAACACGGCGAAATCCTCTTTATCGCTGTTGGTACACCAGCACTACCCACTGGGGAAAGTGACACCCGTTATGTGGAAGCGGTGGCCCGGGGTATTGGGGCCCATCTCAACGGTGGTTATAAAGTAATCGTCAATAAATCGACCGTTCCCATCGGTTCCGGAGATTGGGTACGGATGATCGTCCTCGATGGCGTGGCCGAGAGACAAAAAAATCTCGTGGCCGCTGGGGGCGGCATTAGTACATTAGAACGCATCGAAGCGGATTTCGATGTGGTCAGTAATCCCGAATTTTTACGGGAAGGTTCGGCAGTTTATGATACTTTTAACCCCGATCGCATTGTTTTGGGTAGTAATAACCCGAAAGCCATTGAAATGATGAAGGAATTGTACGCGCCTTTGGTTAAACGCCAATTCTCTGAAGATACCTCCTTGCCTCCCGTTCCCGTGGTGGTTACGGATCTCAGTTCGGCGGAAATGATTAAATACGCCGCTAATGCCTTCCTAGCCACCAAAATTAGCTTTATTAACGAAGTAGCTAACATCTGCGATCGCGTCGGGGCCGATGTCACCCAAGTGGCTAAAGGTATCGGGTTAGATTCCCGTATCGGCAGCAAGTTTCTCTCGGCCGGGATCGGTTGGGGGGGTTCCTGTTTCCCCAAAGATGTGTCGGCTTTGGTACATACCGCAGAAGACTACGGTTACGAAACGGAATTACTCAACGCCGCTATCAATGTTAACAAACGTCAACGGACAATCGCGATCGAAAAACTGCAACAGGAATTAAAAATCCTCAAGGGTAAAACCGTCGGTTTGTTGGGATTAACTTTTAAACCCGATACCGATGATATGCGCGATGCTCCGGCTTTAACCATGATCGAACAGTTAAATCGTTTAGGTGCTAAGGTAAAAGCTTATGATCCGATCCTTTCCCAAAGTGGTTTAAGTCACGGTTTAACCGGTGTGATTATCGAATCGGATCCGGAAAGATTGGCCGATGGTTGTGACGCTTTGGTGGTGGTGACGGAATGGCAAGAATTTCTCCGTCTTGACTACGGCAAAATGGTTAAAACCATGCGTGAACCCGTGTTAATTGATGGTCGCAATTTCCTCGATCCTGCGGTGGTGACAGCAGCCGGTTTCCGTTACCTGGGGATTGGACGTTAATCGCAGCAATCCGCCTTTTTATCAGGACTGACGCGGGTGGGGAAGGAGCAAGAAGCAACAACCCTTACCCCTGCTCCTGGAGGCGAAAATTGCCCGATTATGCCAGCTGAAAACCGAAAACTTCCTAGTTGACCATCGGGTTATTGGCTATAGTTAAATGATATGAACAGGAGCCACTAGAATCCAGGAGCGCTCGGTAGAATTGAATTGAGAAACTAGAAATCAGTTTTAGCAATACCTATGGTTAGCTCTGTTCAATACCGCTACACTAACGAACAAGTTAGGGACTGGTTACGGGGATTACTGACAATTGCCTGGTCTGACGGGGATTATAGCACCAGCGAACAGGAATCGATCGCCCGTTTCGCTCACGAATTAGAATTAGATGACGACCACGTTCTCTATCAATCGATTAGTCCCGAAGAATTGGCCGCAAGTTTCGGTCATGACCCCAAAATATCAGAAAACTTCCTCCGCACGGCGGTGATGGTGGCGATCGCTGATGGCATTTATTCCCCCGCAGAAGCGCAATTACTGCGTAGTTATCGGGATGCTTTCGGGTTAGAAATCGAGGCCCTGTCAGCTTTAGAACATACTATCTGTGAAATTCCCGAAATTACCACAGAAGCGAATAAATCCGAGTTTATCAGTGCCGAACATCCCCATCCAGATCTGCTGCATCCCCTCAAAGACTGGTTAGATGGGGTAGAAATGCACGATCCGCGCTTGGCCCGGTTTATCTGCAAAATGGTTCCGCCTCAATGTCCTTTTGAACGCGATATCGTGCTGTTTGGTCATAAATTAGTCCATATTCCGCCTCTGTGCAAGTTAAATCCTCTCTACGAGCAATTAGTCGGTTTACGCTTCCGGGCCTTATCATACTTAGCCGATGATTGTCAAGAGGATATTTCCGAGTATATTTAGCCAATTTAATTAAAATTACGGCTAAAATGGTATAAATATCCTGCTGACAGAAAATATCTCAGCCTCAAGGCTTTTCCTAGCTAATTCTTCCGTTAAAATTAGGTTAAGTCGCCGTTAAGAGAGAAAAACTATGAGTAAAAACTCCCGACGAGTCGATTTTCCTGATTTACCCGGGCTAAAAAACCTGCGCTCCTATCAATGGCAGTGGCTGGGCCGAGATATACTCGCCGGTGTCACCGTGGCGGCCTACGCTATTCCCCAGTGTATGGCTTACGGCGACCTGGCCGGGGTCGAGCCAGTGGTGGGATTGTGGACTCTCGTGCCGGCCGCCCTAGTTTACGCCCTTTTCGGCTCCTCATCGCAACTATCCCTCGGACCAGAATCGACCACGGCAGTGATGACGGCGGCAGCGATCGCACCTATGGTGAGCCTTCAAGGGGAAAATTACGGCAGTTTAGCGGCTTTTTTAGCCCTAATGGTCGGTTTAATCTGTTTTGTCGCTTACATCGCCCGCTTGGGATTTCTAGCTAATTTACTCTCCAAACCGATCCTAATCGGTTATATGGCGGGAGTGGCAGTGATCATGATTGCGGGACAACTGGGTAAAATTAGTGGTTTGTCAATCCGTGAAAATACGGTTTTTAAAGAAATTTTCGCTTTTTTCTGGGGAATAAACCAATGGCACTGGCCAACCCTTAGCCTAGCTCTATTGCTGTTACTATTTCTATTTGTCATCCAAAAATATTTTCCCAAAGCACCGGGTCCCTTGCTGGCGGTTTTACTGGGAACCCTCGCCGTCGCCACCCTCCATCTTGATGGAGAGGGGGTGGCAGTAGTGGGGCAAATTAGCAAGACTTTGCCCAATTTTGGCTTACCAACCCTAGATTTTTCCCAATTACTACCCCTAGTAACCGCAGCCGTCGGCATTGCCCTGGTGGGCTATTCCGATAACGTCTTGACCGCTAGAGCCTTCGCCGCACACCATAACCAAGAAATCGATGCCAATCAAGAATTTTTAGCCCTGGGACTGGGGAATCTGGCAGCGGGTTTTTGTCAGGGATTTCCCATCAGCAGCAGCGCCAGTCGCACCGCGGTGGGCGATTCCGTGGGCAGTAAAAGTCAGCTTTACTCCCTGGTGGTGGCAGGGGTGGTGGTGGCGGTCATTTTCTTCCTCAGTCCACTACTGGCACTCTTTCCCAAGGCCGCCCTGGGTGCGCTGGTGATTTATGCGGCCTGTAAACTGGTGGATATTGCTGGCGCTAAACGACTAAAAAGCTTTCGCAATAGTGAGTTTAATCTCGCTGTCCTGACCATGGTGGGGGTGCTAACCACGGGGATTTTAAGCGGGGTTGCCATCGCCATCGGTCTCTCGGTTATCGATTTATTGGCCCGCATTACTCGGCCTGATGATGCGGTCTTGGGTACGGTTCCGGGGGTGATGGGTTTACACGCGCTCCAGGATTGGCCAGAAGCGCAAACAATACCGGGGTTAGTTATCTATCGTTACGATGCCCCCTTATTTTTTGCTAATGCGGCCGACTTTAAACGTCGCGCTCTCAGTGCCATTGCCCGGGAGACAAAACCGGTAGAATGGTTTGTCTTGAATACGGAGGCCCTTGGGGAATTGGATAGTACAGCCGTGGAGATTCTTGAGGAATTAGCGGCAGAATTATCAAGACAGGGTATAGTTTTCGCCCTCGCTAGGGTTAAACACGATCTGTACTTAGAATTGCAACTTTCCCGCTTGTTAGATAAAATTAGCGAGGAGAGGATTTACTATACTTTGCCAGCGGCGATCGAAGCTTTTAAAAATCGTTGACTGATACTAAATCATTAGGGGTCGAGAAGGTCATCGCCGACCTCCCCTCCCATAAAGAACCTACCCGTGCATAGTTTTCGGACTTTATTGAAATTAGCTGATAGAGTTGTCTAAGTTGGGCTTCCGTCGGTTGCATTTAGTCATTATCGGCTTGATTTTAGATTATTGTTCATTTTAGTATTATTAATCGAAAGCCACTTCCCTAAACTGTTGAAGCTGAATTTAAGCCATTTTTCAAGAATCTAGGCTAGAATATGAAGACAAGACGCATTGCTCTGGGTTAATCTACTCTGTAGAAGCTAAGAAGGTAATCAAAATGGCTAAATATTCGCCTCTTATCCATGTATCTCCTGAAACTATGAGTGGTGTTCCTGTTTTTTCAGGTACTAGAGTTCCGATACAAACACTTTTTGATTATCTTAAAGCAGGAGAATCAATTGATGATTTTTTAGAGGGTTTTCCGACGGTAACAAGAGAACGAGTTATTAGCTTACTTGCAGAATTTGAAAAAGAGCTTATTGATAGGGTAGCGTGAAATGAGGCTTCTTTTAGATGAATGTATTGACCGAAGATTAATGAGGGAGTTTACAGGTTATAATATCAAAACTGTTCCGCAAATGGGATGGACTGGGATCAAGAATGGTCAACTGTTAGGTTTAGCTTCACAAGAATTTGATATTTTTATTACAGTGGATAAGAATTTGCCGTTTGAGCAAAATTTACCGCAGTTTAATCTAGCTATTATTATTTTACAATCACAATCAAATCGTTTGGCTGATTTAAAGCCTTTGGTCCCTAAAGTTTTAGAAGTTTTGGCAACAGTAACAAAAGGAACAGCAACAGTAGTAAGTTTATAACAACCTATTTAAAATGAATTTAAGCCATTTTTCAAGAGTCTGGGCTAAGATATTAAGGCTACCGACTTGGGAAGATTATTCCAAGAACTATCCCTAGGAAGATAAACACAATAAATCCAATCAAAAATGCAGGTATTGGCTCACCCATAATAGCCAACAAGGTAGCTAAAGCTATGCAAAAACATAAGTTTAAGACATTCAAGATCAATAGTATGGCATAGAACGAGTTAGTTAGGACGCTTTCAATTTTCAAACTCTTATCGGTCAAGGGTTTCAGCGATTGATTGTCCTAACCACCCCGCTCTTTGCTATAGTTTATTTTTCATTTTTCCCTTAAACCTAAATCGTCTAATGGCGATAGGGTTTTCTCTTGCATCCCCAGAGACATGAAAAGTGAAGTATTGCGAGAAGTTCTGTTGACCAGATGTCTAGAATCTTAAATAACAGTCGCACTACTCTCTTCTAAAACAATACGGCCCGCCATATGTACATTTTCGGCAGTCATAAATTTTTCCATCTTTACCACGCACTATATAATAAGTACATTTGCTCTCTGGTCCTGTTGATGGAGCAATATACACCGGGTCTACAGGTTGCTGTACCAACAAAATAGTTTCGGTATTAGCAAAAGTTTGATTTGTTGACACGTCTAAACACAATATGTTTTTAGTTTGTACATTATCAGGAGTAGAAGCTTTTGCTTGGTTAACAGGAGACATGACCAATAAAAATGCTGAAGCTGTTACGAGAATACTTTTCATGTGATTTTTACCAAATTGAGCGATAAGTTTGATTTGACTTTGAGGTTAAAAACATTTTGAGATACACCCGATTAATGGACTGGCATTACCGACATCTTCTATTATATTCTTGATATCTCCGTTCAGAGGCGGCATAATTTCCCGATGCCCTAGCTGCATAATGTGGTATATTAACTTGAGTCGCCCAATAATCTCCATTTTTCGTGAGTTGATTGGCCTCTTGAATTAATCCTTGACAAGAAAGCCTATAAATTCTTTGCCAGTCTTCAGCTATCATTCGCTGTATTAGCTGGTCAGCTTCCCCCTCCATAAGGTTTAATTCGTTCAATAATTGCTGAACTTCACTACTTTGTGCGTTAGAATTAGTTACCCCTACTGTAAACTGGAGGATTGAAAAACACCCTGCTAAAGTCAACACACTGATTGATTTTTTTGTTGGATAGAGCATAATTTTATTTCCTGAAAATTTGACACAACTAACAAGCCACACTACCGACAATTTATCAACCAGTTAAAATTATTTCAAGACGGAAAAAAACGGATATTGTCGGAAGTTTTGTTAACTATGTTTACAAATATCGGAAAATAACGGATAATGACGGTATTGTGTCTCCAAATCTTAACATTACTCCCATGGATACCCAAGAAGTCTTCTCACTTATTGATAATCTGGTTTTTGACCACACGGGAAAGCATCTCGATACATTGCAATTAGGGATTTTAAAGAACGTTTTTGATGGTCAGAAATATGCAAAAATAGCAGAAAAATATAATTGTTCTGAAGGTCATGCCAGAGATAAAGCCTATGAACTTTGGCGCATTCTTTCGGAAGTGTTAGGGGAAGAATTAAATAAATCAACTGTTCGATCAGCAATTGAAAGGTTAATTGTCAGCAATAGTATTAATAATTTGGGTAATAAATCTGTAAAAATTGATCAGGTTACTTTCTGTCATAACCCTTCTAATAATCGAGAAATAGAAAATTATCATATTTATAAAACTGAAAACAATGTTATTAAAGCAAAACTAGAAACTGTTCCCAAACTAATAGGATTAGGATTAACGATCGAACAAATTGCTCAGGCTCTTGATTTAGATATACAATTAATTTTAGATAGTCTCAAATCAGAGTAACTTTGATAAATTTATCAAGATATGGATGTCAAGCTGCTTTGATACACAATTGACAAGGATAGGGAAATGGAGAAATTTCAACTAATACCCCAAAACTAAACCGCCAACCCCAACATCTAGAACTGCTATAGTTAAAAAATGCCTTGAATTATCTTGCTTAGTATCAAAAATAATGAGCGAATTAAGTCCCGTCGCTGCTAGATAAATTGAACGTTGAAGTTAAAGTCATCGCCTGAGTTTTTCCTATCTGCATTTGGCAAAATTTAGGGCGCGTTAGACGGCGACAATCTAGGAGTCGTCAATCAGCCAAAAAACTTTGGGGCCAGTTTACCTGGTGTTTATCGACAATTTGCTGTTGCTTACACAGACTTTTGGGAGTCCTATAAGACAGTAATTCCGAGTAAACGTCATCGACCAGTCGGAAGAAACTGGTCAAACTAATCCTATTGAAAGCTGTTTGGCATTTTATCCATGACTACAATGCACAGCAAAGCAAAGGATTAAGCCTCCATCACTACTACCGAATCACCACCTTTTTCCTAACTTCTAACCCTGATTATCGGTCAGGGGTCGATGTTTCTCGATCAAATCGATCGCCTGGGTGACACTTTCGGGGAAAATTACCACTAAACCACCCTCAGAAACTGTACTTAAAGCCTTCTCTAAAGCTTCCGTTTCATCGAGAATAACTTCCGGTCGCAAACTGGCATTTTCTTGGCTAATTCCCCGGAGAATTAAATCGGCCACTTCTCCCCGGCGGCGACCGCGAGTATCGTTATCTTCCTTAACAATAATTCGATCGAACATTTGGGCCGATAATTTCCCTAATAAAATTAAATCATCATCGCGTCGATCGCCCGGTCCACCGACCACGCCGACTTTTTCCCCGGACCAATTGCCGACAAAACCGCCGACGGCTTCGTATCCGGCCGGATTATGGGCATAATCGATTAAAGCGTGATGGTGTCCCAAGTCAAACAGGTTCATCCTGCCGGGGGTCTGGGCCACGGAAGGTTTAAAGGTCCGCACCCCTTGGCGAATTAACTCGATATCGATACCCTGCACAAAAGTGGCTAAACAGGCGGCCAAGGCGTTAGCAATCATAAAAGGAGCCATTCCCTGCATAGTCACGGGAATATTGACTGCTTCCTCGATTCTCAGCGTCCATTCTCCCTCTAGAATCGACAGATAGCCATTCTCATAGATGGCGGCCATGCCACCGCGACGGATATGGTCGTGAATAATCGGGTTATCGGGACTCATGGAAAAATAAGCGACTCTTCCCTTGACTTTTTCGGCCATACTAGCGGTCAAGGGGTCATCGGCATTTAAAACCGCGTAACCCTCGGCGCTAACCACCTCGGCCACAACGCTTTTTACCTTCGCCATTTGTTCGATGGTGTCGATATCACCGATACCCAAATGGTCGGCGGCCACATTTAACACCACCCCCACATCGCACTGATTAAAAGCTAAACCCGATCGCAGGATACCACCCCGGGCCGTTTCTAGCACGGCAATCTCGACTGTGGGATCCTTCAAAATCATACTGGCACTGTAGGGACCGGTGTTATCGCCCTTTTCTACCAGATAATCATCGATATATACGCCGTCCGTCGTGGTAAATCCGACTACTTTCCCCGTTTGCCGGCAAATATGAGAAATTAAGCGGCTAGTGGTGGTTTTGCCGTTAGTTCCCGTAATGGCCAGAATTGGCACGCGACTGGGAGTCCCGGGGGGGAATAACATATCGATAACTGGGGCGGCGATATTGCGGGGTAAACCGCGACTGGGGGCGACGTGCATCCGAAAACCGGGGGCGGCGTTGACTTCTACGATTACCCCGTCCACTTCTCGCAAGGGTTTGCGGATATCCTCTGTGACCACATCGATACCGGCAATATCCAAACCGATTAATTTTGCCACTCTTTGGGCGATCCAGACGTTTTCGGGGTGAATTTCGTCGGTACGATCCACAGCGATGCCGCCGGTGCTTAAATTAGCTGTGGCTCGCAGATAGGCGATCGCACCTTGGGGTAAAATGCTGGTTAATTCATAGCCCTGTTTCCCTAGCACATTAAGGGCGGTTTTGTCAATAGTTATTTTAGTTAAAACGTTGGCGTGACCCTCACCCCGGTTGGGATCTTGATTAGTAATTTCGATTAATTCTTCTATAGTTGAGCGTCCATCACCGACGACGTGAGCGGGAATCCGTTCGGCCACGGCGGCGACTTTGCCATTTATGACTAAAATTCGGTGATCACTGCCTTTATAATACCTTTCTACGATCACGCTGCGGGTTTTCGAGGCGGCACTGGCTAGATCATAAGCTTCCTCTGCTTCCTGCTGATTTTTGATGTCGATGCTGATGCCGCGGCCGTGGTTGCCATCGAGGGGTTTAATCACGATGGGAAACCCTCCCACTTCCTCGATTGCCGCTGACAACTCATCCAAGTATTGAATCACCGTACCCCGGGGGACGGGAATACCGGCATCCTTGAGGATAGTTTTCGTGCCTTCCTTGTCACAGGCCAACTCAACGGCTAAAATCCCCGAAAAACTGCTTAAAGTGGCTTGAATGCGCTTTTGGTGAACACCATAGCCCAATTGCACCATGGCACGAGCGCTCAGGAGTAACCAAGGAATATTTTTAGCTTGTGCTTCTTTGACGATAGTTTCCGTACTCGGACCGAGGGCAGCATTGGTGCATAAATCGCGTAAATCGGCTAAATCCTGGGCTAATTCTTCCTTAGGATAGGTTCCCGTATCGACAATCGATTGACACAACCGCACGGCAGCCCGACCCGCATAACGTCCCGCTTGCTCCTCAACGTACTCAAATACCACGTTATAGACTCCGGGGGTGGAAGTGCCTCTCGTGCGACCAAACCCGACGGGAGTTCCTGCCAATTCCTGCAATTCTAGGGCGATATGTTCGATGATATGGCCCATATAAGTGCCAGTGCGGACTCGTTCAAAGAAACCGCCGCGATAACCGGGGGAACAGTAATGTTCGACTAAACTGGGGAGAACGTCGATTAATCCCTCGTAAAAGCCTGGGATTTCATTCGATGGCTTCTCTGCGAGATCTTCGAGATCCAGACGCATAACAATGAGCTTGTCGCGACGAATACTCCAGTAGTTGGGACCGCGCAGGGTTTGGGTTCTGAGAATTTTCATGATGCTGGTGTTCGCTGTTGAGAAGCACAAAGAAGCCGTTGTTTATTGTCTGGGTTTCCGAGATTGGTAAACTGTTCACAGTGAACAGTTTTTTAGGAGTTTTTTTACCCTAATTTAGCGATAACTTGCTGTTTTTTGAGATGATAGCTATCACCGTAGGCAAGAATATGCACCCGCAGATTATGCAGACTCAGGGGTTCGTTAGCGGTGACGTGATGGTGGTTGGTGTGGGACATTTCCCTGGCATCAACTACCGTCACTGTACCGCAGCCGATTACTGTCATCGTGCCATCCCGTTCAAACATAGCGCAGGTATCCTCATCGATGCCAATTCCTAAACGTTCGGGATAACCAGAGATAGCGCTCATTAACCGAGCCATGCGGTTGCGATTGTGGAAATGTTGATCGACAATGACTTCAGGAATGAGACCTAATCCCATGGCCATGTCCACTAGGGCCCGATTAGGTGCTTCCCCGCTGCTGCCCCCGGCAATCATGTGATGACCCATAACGGCAGCCCCGGCGCTAGTTCCAGCCAAGGTCAGTTCTCCCTGTTGCACTCTTTGTCTGATTCTTTCCATCAGGGGGGTATCGGAGAGCAAACCGCATAAACGCAGCTGGTCGCCTCCAGTCATAAATACACCCGTACATTCTTCGATGTAGGCTTGAAATTGGGGATCTTCTCCCTGTACGCGATCACGAATATCGATAACTTTGACGTATTTTGCCCCCATTTCCTCGAAAATCTTCTGATAGCGATCGCCGATTAACACCGGTTCTCTGGAAGCGGAGGGAACAATAGCGATCACTGCTTCGCTACCCCCAGCGCGATTCCAAAAGGTATGCAGTATCTCTTTACCGTGGACTTTATCCTCGGCACCTCCAATGACTAAAATCGCCGTTTTGAGAGATACGGGGGTAGGATTTTGGTGGTTTTGGGTTTCTAGCTCGATGATCATGTCACTGAACGAATAGACATTTTTAGGGATGGAAGGTTTTTCGGGAAGATGGACAGGTATCTTGATGTTATTTTCCCTGAACGGTTTACGGAAAAAAATGCGGTTTAGGAATATTTTTCGGGACATCAAGCAATAGTAGAGGCGATTTTAGCAATTTTCTTCGATCCACTGGCAATGACGGACTGTTAGTTAACTTTAAGTCTAGGCTAGACTTCGATCACTCAAGCTAGAGCCAGAAAAACCCCTAGACAGTACAGCATAGTCTACCATGTTATCGAGATAGACTATCGCAAAATTAGCAAGATTTTAACCGATCGAGCCGTGACAAAATGATACATTAAACACTATTCCAGTCTAGGCCTTAATTTTCCCCGTGCAGTTTGACATTATTACTCTCTTTCCCGATTTTTTTACTTCACCGCTGCAGTCGGGGTTGTTGGCAAAAGCTCTCGAACGCGACATCGCTAGGGTAAATTTGGTCAATCTCCGAGATTTTGCCCACGATAAACACCGTCGCGTCGATGATGAACCCTACGGTGGTGGTGTGGGAATGTTATTAAAACCAGAGCCAATTTTTGAGGCGATCGAGTCTTTAGAAACTTTACCACCCCGGGAGATCGTGCTGATGACTCCCCAGGGGGAACCTCTCAATCAAGCTTTACTGAAAACTTGGGCCGGTAGTTATCAGCAGTTAATTCTCATCTGCGGGCATTATGAAGGAGTAGATGAGCGGGTTTGTGAGCATTTGGTGACTAGAGAGGTATCTTTAGGTGATTTTGTCCTAACTTGTGGTGAAATCCCTGCTTTAGCGATTATTAACGGGGTGACGCGGTTGTTACCCGGGACGGTAGGTAAGGCCGAATCGTTGAAATTGGAGAGTTTTGAGGCGGGTTTATTGGATTATCCCCAATATACCCGGCCCCCAGTCTTTCGCGGTTGGCAAGTGCCGCCGGTTTTGCGCTCAGGTAATCATCAGGATATCGCCGATTGGCGCTATCAACAACAACTCGATCGCACTCAGGAACGTCGTCCAGATCTCTGGCAAAAATGGCTAGAGGAACAGGATTAATCCCCAAAAATGCTGGCGTGGGAATTATGAATTATGAATTATGAATTATGAATTATGGCTCTTCTGGTTTCTAGGCTTTGATGGCAACGTTTCCAATCCACTTTCGGCATTTTAGGTCTCTTTTTCGTTCCCAGTCTCTAGAGTCTATCTGCTCTTGCCAAAAAATTCTAGTTCTCTAGCTGGTGGGGGTTTAATAGGCGCAACCATAGACAAAAGGTTATATAAATCTAGCTAATCATTGACTTGAGTAATTGGTATTTTACAAATCGCTGAAAGCAAGTCACCATAAGAATTAAGCAAATGCAGTTCCGAATCAAATCCTGTGGGAGATAGAAATTATGGTGGCTTTAATCACTCCAAAACCCGCTAAAACCAGCCGTTTAACCACACAAATCCAAGAAATCGCCGAAAATACTTTTACCTTGCGCTGTTTGGATTGGGACCGCGATCGTTTTGATATCGAGTTTGGTTTAGAAAACGGTACGACTTATAACTCTTTTGTTATTCAAGGGGAAAAAACCGCTCTCATTGATACATCTCACCGAAAATTCGATCGCCTTTATCTGGAGGAATTAACTAAACTAATCCACATCAATCATCTTGATTATTTAATTATCAGTCACACCGAACCCGACCACAGTGGTTTAGTCAAAGAAGTTTTAGAATTAGTCCCAGAAGTTACCGTGGTGGGTGCAAAAGTTGCCATGCAATTCCTGGAAAACATGGTACACAGACCCTTTAAACAGTTAATCGTTAAAAGTGGTGATACTTTAGACTTAGGTAATGGTCATGTTTTAGAATTTGTTGCGGCCCCTAATCTTCATTGGCCTGATACTATCTTCACTTTTGATGCTAAAACTGCCACCCTTTTTACCTGTGATGCCTTCGGAATGCACTTTTGTGATGATCAAACCTATGATCTAGAAAAAGACCTGCTAGAAGCCGATTTTCAAACCTATTATGACTGTCTGATGCGACCGAATGCTCGTTCAGTTTTAGGGGCAATTAAAAGAATCGAGAAATTCGATATTAATCTCATTGCCACCGGTCACGGTCCCCTATTAAAACACCATATTTCTGATTGGTTGGGACGCTATCAAACTTGGAGTCAAGAACAAACTTCTGCTGATACTTTAGTGACTGTATTCTTTACCCAAGATTACGGACAAAGCGAACATTTAGCTACTATGATTAGTCAGGGTTTGACTAAAACTGATGTGGTGACAGAATTAGTCGATATGAATAATGCTGATCCCCACGAAGTCAGAGAATTAATCAATCAGTCTAAGGGAGTTGTCATCGGAATGCCGCCCCAATCTTCCCCGACTAACCAGATGATTTTAAGCACGATTCTTGCTTCAGTCAATGGCAAACAAGCGGTGGGATTATTTGAGTCAGGAGGTGGGGAAGATGAACCAATTTTCCCCTTAAGAAATAAATTACAGGAAATCGGGGCGATCGAAGCTTTTCCTCCTCTTTTAGTTAAAGATAATACCAATCAATCCCTCGATTTAATTGCCGATGAAGCAGGAACCGACCTCGGCCAATGGTTAAGCCGAGAAAAAACGATTAAACAAATTAAGTCGATTAACAACGACTTAGAAAAAGCTTTAGGACGTATTAGCACGGGATTATACCTAATTACTTCCCAAAAAGCTGATTTATCCAGTGCCATGATTGCCTCTTGGGTGACACAAGCAAGTTTAAATCCTTTAGGTGTGGCGATTGCAGTGGCCAAAGATCGGGCAATGGTATCCTTTTTACAGCCTAGCGATACCTTTGTTTTAAATGTTTTGGCTGAGGATAATTACCAGAAATTAATGAAACATTTCCTCAAGCGTTTCTCTCCCGGTGCCAATCGTTTTGAAGGCATTAAAACCTATACTGCCAATAATGGATCACCAATTTTAGCCGATGCCTTAGCTTACATAGAATGTGAAGTCACCAGTCGTTTAGATTGCGGCGATCATTGGGTAGTTTATTGTACCGTTAATAGCGGACGAGTTGCCCGTTTAGATGTCTTAACTGCTGTCCATCATCGCAAAGTTGGCAACCATTATTAACAGTTAACAGTTAACAGTTATCAGTTATCAGATTTAAGTTTTCAGTGGATAGTGTTAAGTAGGAAGTTACCGCTTTATTTTCACTGATTACTGTTTACTGCTCACTGATAACTGAAAAATCTCCCCAATTCATAATTGATAATTCATAATTCACAATTCCCTAACAGCTAAAACCCAATTTTATCAATCTTAGGAGCAATAAAATGTACGAACCAATTAAAAAACCTTCCCCAATGATGGCGAGAGTAGTACAAGTATTAGAAATGATTCAAGATTTAATTGTCATTTCTCTCTGTATTGGTTTATTTAGCTTCATGGTGTTAGAAGTCAGAGAAATGTTTATGTCGCTGCTGCCACCGATTCAATTTCGGATTATTACCGCCGATATTTTATTCCTCTTAATTCTAGTAGAATTGTTCCGATTGTTAATTATTTATTTGCAAGAAAAACGAGTTTCTATCGGTGTTGCTGTGGAAGTTTCTATCGTCTCAGTTTTGCGAGAATTAATTGTTAGAGGAGTCCTAGAAACTAATTGGACACAAGTATTAGCCGCCTGTGCTTTTCTAATAGTTCTCGGCACATTAATGGTATTAAGAGTTTGGCTTCCTCCCACCTTTGAAGGTATCGATCCCGAGCAAAAAGTTTCCGAGCGTTATCGTCAACATTTAGTTAAAGAATTAACTGAAATAAACAGCAAAACTTAATCAGTTATCAGTTAGAAGGGGATGGGAGACAGGAGACAGGAGTCAGGAGTCAGGAGATTATTTTTATTTATTCTCCCCACACCCTACACCCCACACCCCACACCCCACACCCCACACCCCACACCCCACACTCAACAACCAACAACCAACAACCAAATTAACAACTATGACCACTACTACCTTAATTCCCAATCCTGCTATTAATAATCGCCCCCGCGATGTTCAAACCGCCGAAATTGCCAATCAAACTTGGGTTTTTCGCTCGCGTACTTGGGACAGATTAAAATTTGAAATAGAATATGCTCGTCAACGGGGAACCACCGCTAATTCCTATCTTATCCGGGGCGATAAAACTGCCTTAATCGATCCCCCCGGAGAATCCTTCACCGAAATTTATTTAGAAGAAATTCGTCAATATGTCCCCTTACATCGTCTCGATTATCTGATTCTCAGTCACGTTAATCCTAACCGCATCGTCACTTTAAAGGCATTATTAGACCAAACCCATCAAATCACCATCCTCTGTTCTAAAGCTGCCGTCAATACCCTGAAAAATGCCTTGCCTGATGCCCAAATTTTGGGCATACGAACCGATGAAATCCTTGATTTGGGGAAGGGTCATCAACTCAGTTTTATTAATGTCCCTACGCCGCGCTGGCCTGATGGTATCTGCACTTTTGACCAAAAAACCCAAATTTTATACAGCGATAAATTCTTTAGTGTGCATCTGTGCGGTGACGATATTTGGGATAAAAATTGGAAAGAATTAGACGCAGATCGTCGTTATTATTTTGATTGTCTCCATGCCGTGCAATCTAAAGCGTTAGAAACAGCCCTCGACAAAATTAAAGAATTTCCCGCCCAATATTATGCACCCGCCCACGGTCCGATAATTCGCTATAGTCCCAGTCGTCTTGCCCACGATTATCGCTATTGGTGTCAAGAACAAAAAACTCGACCCCTACAAGTGGCTTTATTATATGCTTCTGCCTACGGAAATACTGCCACCATGGCCCGCTCGATCGAACGAGGATTATTAGAAAATGATCTAGCCGTAGAATCAATAAATTGTGAGTTTGCCACCCCCGCCGAAATTAGTCAAGCGATCGAAAATTGTGACGGATTTATTATCGGTTCTCCCACCTTAGCTGGTCACGCTCCTACCCAGATTCAAACTGCTTTAGGAATCGTTCTTTCCACGGCAGCAAAAACTAAATTAGCCGGGGTTTTTGGTTCCTACGGTTGGAGTGGGGAAGCTGTAGATTTAATTGAAACTAAACTCAAAGATGCTAATTATCGCCTCGGTTTTGAGTCTTTGCGCGTGCGTTTTAACCCCACAGAAAGCAGTTTACAAGCAGGTTATTTAGCTGGAGAAACCTTCGCCAGGACCTTGAAAAAAACCAAAAAATTGCGGGTTCCCCAACAGGGAATGACCGAAACACAAATCGATCGCACTGCCCAGGCCGTTGGTCGCATCGTCGGTTCCCTCTGTGTTCTCACCACTCGTCAGGGCGAGGATCAGGCTGGTTTCTTGACCTCTTGGGTATCCCAAGCCAGTTTTAACCCCCCGGGGCTAATTATCGCCGTTGCTGACGAACAAGCAGCTGATCGCCTAATTAACTCGGGAACCGCCTTTACCTTGAATATTCTCAAGGAAGGGCGCAACTTACGCCGCCATTTTTCCAATTGCATCAAATCCGGCGGCGATGTCTTTATGGGATTAGAAACCCAAGTCGGGGAAAATGGCGGTCTGATTTTAAGCGAAAGTCTCGCCTATCTAGAGTGTACGGTCAAAGAGCGACAACTCTGCGGCGATCGCTGGTTAGTCTATGCCACCGTCGAGCGGGGTCAAGTTTTGGATAGTAACGGTGTCACCGCCATCGGTCATCGTAAATCCGGTAGTCAGTGCTAAAACTGGACTAGCGGGGCAAAGTTCCTGACTTTCCCCGTGTAATCAGCCTAGATTTCTGGGAAACATAGGTTATGTTAGTATCTGAGGTTGTCCGACCGGGCTATTTTGTCTTTAGTTTCCCCATGAAAAAATTGCCGCTAGTCCTATCGGTGGGGAGTGTCGCTTTATTGTTGGTGGGATGTCCAGCTTCTAACCAAGCTAATCAATCCCCACCGATTACCCAAGAACCCCCCACCCCCTCTCCCAGTCCCCCGGCTGCCCAACCTCCTGCCCAACCTCCTGCCTTTAGCGGTGCTGTGCAACCGGCTACCATAAGGGTAGTGCCATTTATTCCCGCCACCGACCCCGACCAAAAACGGGCAAAAATTAATCGCGGTCCCAGGAATAAGGATCCCTTTGCCCCCTTTTCCCTACAACCAAATATTACAATTACAGTGGCGGGAAAACCCCCGGCTGGGACTCCAGCGGCCACCGCAGCCGCACCCGCACCCAGGGTCAATCGTCCCACTCCCAGACCACCGATAGTGAAAGCACCGCCCACTCTTAGACTACCGATAGTGAAAGCACCGCCCACTCTTAGACCCGCATTTCTCACAAACTGAATTAAGAACCTAATTTGGAGGTTAAAAGTTGGTGTTTTTCAAAAATAAGAGAAACCCGCTTAGTTATCAAGGAATAATCTGACTAAACTAATCAAAAAATTCCTGAATTACTGGAAAAATTCCGTCAATTAGGGAAAATGTTCACGACAAAGTTAGCTGAATTTATAAGCAGCCATTTTTAAGACTATTTAATGATCTTTGAAAACTCTTCAA
>NZ_BDSM01000034.1:0-7582 GCF_003112475.1 Microcystis sp. 0824
AGTATTTAATACCAGTCGATTAACTGCTTGATGAGTGACGATAACACCCTTGGGTATTCCTGTAGAACCAGAAGTATAAATAACGTAGGCTAAATTATCCGCAGAAACTGTGCTGTTCAGATTCTCCAGACTTGCCTGATTAATTTGTTGCCAATCTTTGTCTAAACAGATAACAATAGTCTGATGATTTGGCAAGGAATTCTGTAAAGATTCGCAGGTTAATATTATTTTAACCTGGGTATCTTGGAGCATAAAGCTAATGCGTTCTTGGGGATAATCTGGGTCAATCGGAACATAAGCACCACCCGCTTTTAAGATTCCTAATAACCCCACCATCATGTCTAAAGAACGTTCTAGACAAATCCCCACTAATTCCTCTGGTTTTACTCCTAATTTTTGCAGGTAATGGGCTAATTGATTAGCACGACAATTTAACTCATTGTAGGTTAATTTTTGCTGGGAACAGACCACCGCTACCGCGTCGGGTGTGCGTTTTACCTGTTCTTCAAATAATTGATGAATACATTTATCAGAGGGATAATCTGTGTGAGTTTCGTTCCACAATGATAACAATTGATAACGTTCTTCATCACTTAACATCGATAACTCAAAAATTCCCATATTGGGATTAGCTGCAATCGCAGTTAAGAGATTCTGAAAATGTTGACCCATTTGGTTAATGGTGGGGGCAGCAAACAAATCCGTACTATAACACCAAACCGCTTCTAAACGATCAGACACTTCCCAAAAATTTACCTCTAAATCAAATCGCGCTTTAAGCTCAACAGATAAAGGCAAACTCTCCATCTTTAAGCCAGATAAACTGGCCTCAGATTGGGGAGTATTTTGCAGAGAAAACATCACCTGTACCAAAGGATTACGGCTTAAATCTCGGTCTAATTGTAATCTTTCTACTAACATTTCAAAAGGCAAATCTTGATGAGCATAAGCTGATAAAGTTGTTTGCTTTACTCGTTCTAATAACTCCAGAAAACTCGGATTTCCCGACATATCACACCTTAAAGCCAAAGTATTGGCAAAAAAGCCCATTAATTTCTCAATTGCCGAACTATTACGATTAGCGATGGGAGAACCCACCAAAACATCTAATTGACCACTATAACGAGAAATTAGGACAAAAAAGGCCGCCAGTAAAGTCATAAATAGTGTTGCTCCTGACTCCTGACTTAACCGTTTGAGGCGTTGTGTTAAGTCTTGATTCAGGCGAAAAACCTGCCCATCACCCCGGAAACTAGGAATTGGAGGACGGGGATAATCCGTCGGCAATTCTAAAATAGTAGGTGCATCTTGTAACTGTTTTTGCCAGTAATTAAGTTGACGTTCCAAGACTTCACCGGTGAGCCATTGACGTTGCCATACGGCAAAATCGGCGTATTGAATCGATAATTTAGCGAGAGGGGAAGGCAACCCCCGGACAAAGGCTGCATAAAGTTGAGATAATTCACCAAAGAAGATGCTCAAAGACCAACCATCGTAAATAATATGGTGCATCTTCAACAGCAATATATACTCTTGAGAACCCAGTTTAAGTAACTTAAATTGGACTAATGATTCCTTGGCTAGATTAAAGGGTTTTAAGGAGAGAGCAATCGCTATTTCTTGCAGATGTTCTGTTTGTTCATTCTTTGATAAACCTTGTAAATCTTCCAGGGGTAAACTTACGGGGGAAGGGGGAGCAATGCGCTGAATTGGTTGCCCTTCAATCATGGGAAAAGTGGTTCTTAAAATTTCATGACGGCGAATTAGTTCGCTGAGACTTTGTTCTAAAGCCAACAGATTGAGGTTTCCTTCTAACCGTAAAGCGTCCAACAGATTATAGGAATGACTATCGGGGGAAAGTTGGTGTAAAAACCAGAGTCGCTGTTGAGCAAAAGAGAGGGGTAAATCCTGATCCCGTGATACAGGAATAATCTCTAACTCAACAGTATTAGTTGGGATTTTTGCCGCTCTTAAAAAGTCCAAAATTTCAGGTTTTTTGGCGGCGATTTCTTCTTTAATTTCTGGGGTCATAACCCCTTTGGGAGCCTGAAAACGAAGTTTTTCGCCTTCCAGCCATAGTTTAATCTCTAAACCCTTCAAATACGCTAAAAAATCTCCTACTTTCATTTACCAATTGCCTCCAAAGTTGTTGTTAAATTAGCTCTAAATCACGAAGTTTGCCCTGAGGATGAAAAAGTCCATCAGATTGCCATTGACTAGGATCAATATTTGTCCTTTGCCGTTTTAACTGTCTTGCTAAACTATTGAAATCAGCTAAAACTTTAACTGTTTTTATAATTCACCATCCTCATAATCTTCCAAGCTTTCAGTCATAGCTGTTTCTACCGGTGCAACGGTAAGAACTTCGATGATTTGGGCTAAATTAGCGATAGTTGGGTATTCTAACAAATTTTGTAAAGACAATTCCACCGAGAAAAGATCGCGGGAACGGGAAATAACCTGAGTTGCTAACAAAGAATGTCCTCCCAATTCAAAGAAATTATCCTTAATCCCAATACGTTCGACTCCCAAAACTTCACTCCAAATTTGAGACATTTGAGTTTCAATCGGGGTACGAGGTGCGAGAAATCCCGTAGCTAAATTGCGTGTAGCTGTATCGGGTGTAGGCAAAGCCAGCCGATCTACTTTACCATTAGGAGTTAAAGGTAGGGTATTAAGCAAAACAAAAGCCTGGGGAACCATATAACTAGGTAGCTTTTGTTGGACAAATTCCCGCACCTGTGGTATCAGCTTCTGGACTAATTTACCATATAGGGGATTATTCGTATAATCAGTCCAGGATTTGGGAATAATCCTCTCATCATCCCAAAAATTGGGGTATGGTTGTTCATCAACTTTACTTATTATCGGTTCTAAGATGGCATTCTGGCGACAGAAAACCACATCGAAAGAACCATCTTGACTACCTTCCCACCAACTGAGATGAACAGTGTAACCTAACTGTTCTCCCAGTTGCCACATTTGCTCAGGATTAATCCCTATCCCGCTATTTTTTGCTAACAATTGCCGCAATTCTCCCACCGTTGTTACCCCGGGAGGATTTTCTAAACAGTCTAAAATTTGTAGCGCCTTTTGTAATCGTTGATTGGGTACATCTCTGATACCTAAATATTCTGGTTGTTCCAGTTTTAGTTTATCTTGCAGTTGCGCTAAAGAAAACCGATCCCGCTGCCAATTTAGCCAAGGAATTGTCGTTTTTTCCCCATCAGTATCCAGATGTAAAGTAACATCATAGCGGAATTGGGTTAACTCATTGTCAGCCTGACCCCGTTTCGGGGCAATTTCTACCCAAGAAATTCGCGGAAAGCGTTGTTTAAGCGCAATAAAGAACTGAGGTGCAATTAACAATTCTTCTTCGGTAGCTACACTTTGATTCACCTGTTTTTGCCATTCTTCAAGGGTTTTATTAGCTTCAGTGCGAGCTAACTGTACCGCGGCATGGTAAGGCTCTAGTAAGGACAAACTACGGATATCACCTAGGAAAATCTTACCCTGATCCGCAGTCGTCTTGACTGCTCCTGCGATAACTTGTAATAGATAATCCACACTAGGGAAATACTGAACCACAGAGTTAATTACTACTCGATCAAAAGTAGCTTGGGGAATGCCAGTAAAATCATCGGCTGTTCGGTGTAATAATCTTACTTTGCCCTCTAAACCCTCAATTGTGCTATATAAATGTTCTAGGTTATTAATAGTAGCAGCGGAATAATCGGCTCCCCAATATTCCTGACAATGTTTCGCCACACGGAATAGCAATAATCCACTTCCGCAACCAATTTCTAACACTCGTTGTGGTGGTTGATTTCCTAAAATTCGGCTCACCGTCTGATCAACCCATTCCTGCATTTCTGCTGGGGGAATAGCTTGACCCGTATAACTACTATTCCAACCACTAATATTAAAAGTGGGGTCTTCAATTTGAGGTTGGGGTTTACTGTAGGATTCTTCGTAAATTTTTTGCCAATCACTAACATATTCACTCTGCCATTGAGCAAGCTGTTCAGGCAATACTTGATCCTTGAGAGCCGGAACTAAGTAGGCTACTAAATTAGTATTAAGCTGGTCTTGATCATGATCACTTGCCTGATCAGCGCGAGCCATCACAACCGCTTCTTGTACTAGGGGATGTTGGCTCAAAACTGCTTCAATTTCCCCTAATTCAAGGCGGAAACCCCTTACTTTAACCTGATTGTCAATTCGTCCCAGATATTCAATTCTTCCATCAGGTAAATAACGAGCTAAATCTCCTGTTTTATACAAACGTTTGCCTTTTAACTGTTCCTTATTTTCTAAATAGATAAATTTCTCTGCTGTCAATTCTGGGCGATTCAAATAACCTCTGGCTACCCCTGCTCCTCCGATGTGTAATTCCCCGGGTACACCGATAGGAACCGGTTGTAAATGCGAGTCTAAAATATAAACCTGCACATGAGGAATTGGCCGACCAATAGTTATTTTTGCATCAACAGGCGTACATTTAGCTACCGTTGCACAAACACTTCCTTCGGTGGGTCCATAACCATTAAAGAAATTTCGTCCCTGGGACCATTTTTTCACCAATTCAGGAGAACAAGCTTCCCCGGCGACAATAATAGTTTGCAGAGAGGAAAGATTTTCCCAAGACAGAACCGCTAAAGCTGATGGCGGTAGAGTAATATGAGTAATCTTATTCTCCCGTAATTGCTTGATTAAGGGTAAACCGGGCATTAAATTGTCTTTACTTGCTAAATAAAGTGTCGCTCCTGCTCCCAAAGCCATCAAAACTTCCCAAATACAGGCATCAAAACTAAAAGAAGCAAATTGAAGCACTCGACTCTGAGAAGACACAGCAAAAGTCTGAATTTGCGCCAGAGCTAAGTTACATAACCCTTGATGTTCAACCATCACCCCTTTAGGTTTACCCGTAGAACCAGAAGTATAAATCACATTAGCTAAATTAGAAGCTGTTACCTTCCCCGTCAAATTATCCCAGTTCATTGGTTTAATTTCTTGCCAAATTTCAGCTAAAAATACAGCTTTAGCTTGATGATTTGGGAGTTTATCAATCAGTGAACTTTGGGTTAGTAATAAAGGTACTTGACTATCCTCTAACATAAATTGTAGGCGTTCTTGAGGATATTCTGGGTCAAGGGGTAGATAGGCAGCACCGGCTTTAAGGATGCCTATTAATGCCACAATCATGTCTAAAGAGCGCTCTACACATAAACCGACTATTACCTCGGTTTCTACACCTAA
The DNA here is from genome assembly GCF_003112475.1 of Microcystis sp. 0824. Taxonomy (NCBI): domain Bacteria; kingdom Bacillati; phylum Cyanobacteriota; class Cyanophyceae; order Chroococcales; family Microcystaceae; genus Microcystis; species Microcystis sp. 0824. The sequence continues at coordinate 5,260 of NZ_BDSM01000034.1, forward strand.
AGAGCGTAAATAGTGAGCTAGTTGATTGGCCCGACTATTTAATTCTGCATAGGTCAACTGTTGATTTTCAAAGACTACTGCTACTGCATCAGGGGTACGCGCTGCTTGTTCCTCAATTAATTGATGAATACACTTGTTATAGGAGTAATCAGATTTTGTCTCATTCCACTCCTCTAATAGTTGATACTCTTCCTCTGGGTTTAATAAGGGTAGTGAAGCTAATGATTGACGGGGATTTTCCACAATTGCCGCTAACAAAGTCGTAAAATGATTCATCATACGGACAATAGTTTCAGCATCAAATAAATCCCTGTTATAAGAGCAAAAACCGCCTAATCCTTCGGGTGCATCCCAGAGGTAAACTTCTAAGTCAACCCTAACTGAATCAAGTCCTGATGGTATCTCCTCAATGTTTACTCCGGGTAAATCCCAGGGAGAACTAGGAGCATTCTGAAGGGCAAAAACTATCTGTGTTAAAGGATTACGATCTAAATGACGCTCAATTTGTAATTTTTCGACTAACATCTCGAAGGGTAAATCTTGATGGTCGTAAGCGTTTTGAGTAGTTTGTCTGACTTGCGCGAGAAAATCTTCAAAGGTCGGGTCTTGAGATAAATTAAATCTTAACACTAAAGTATTGACAAAAAAGCCAATTAACCCTTCAATTTCGGTGCGGTTACGGTTAGCAATTGGTGAACCAATTACCACATCTGTTTGTTGACTATAACGAGATAGTAACACAGCAAAACCCGCTAGTAATGTCATAAAAAGAGTGCTACCGGACTCTTGACTAAGTTTTTTCAATTTTTGTGTTAGTTGACTATCTAGTTGCAGTCGCTCCGTCCCACCGCGAAAACTTTGGATTGCTGGCCGGGGACGGTCTGTGGGAAGTTGGTGTAGTAGGGGAACCCCGGTTAATTGTTGCTTCCAGTAGCTTAATTGACGGTCTAATACTTCATTAGTTAACCATTGACGCTGCCACACGGCAAAGTCAGCATACTGTATTGATAAATCAGGTAAATCTGCTTTTGTACCGGTGCAGAAACTTCGATAATAGACTGATAATTCGTCAACTAAAACACCTAATGACCAACCATCCGCCGCAATATGGTGAATGGCTAATAATAGGACATATTCCTCTGTCTTGACTTGCCATAATTTGACTCGCAATACTGACCCTGATTCGAGATCAAAGGGTTCGCAGGCTGCTGCTAATAACAGGTTTTTTACCTGTTGCTCAGAATGACTCAGGTTTTGCAGATTGACAACTGGTAAGGTGAAGGTTACATTAGGATCGATCGCTTGTATTGGTTGGTTATCTTTGAGTTTAAATTGAGTCCGTAGGGGTTCATGGCGTTGAATAATTGCCTGGAAAGCTTTTTCTAAGGCTTTAACATTGAGATTTCCGCGCAAACGCATCGTTAAATCAATAGTATAAGCCCCACTTTCTCCTTCTAATTGATTCACAAACCAGAGACGTTCCTGGGCCCAGGATAGGGGAATGTCCTCCTCTCGATTAACGGGGACAATTGATGGTAGCTTTGACCCTAAACCTGTTTGCAGTTCTTTTAAAATTACCCCACTTAACTGAGCAATGGTTGGGGATTCAAACAGATAACGCAAGGGAACAACAATCTCAAAGGTTTCCTGTAATCGAGAAATAACTTGAGTTGCCAACAGAGAATGTCCACCTAATTCAAAGAAATTATCCTCATTACTGACTCGTTTTAATTTCAGTACCTCAGCCCAAATCTGCGCCATTTTTTCTTCAATGGGGTTACGGGGAGCTATATATTCACCTTGGCTCTGTAAATCGGGAACAGGTAAAGCACGGCGGTCTATTTTGCCATTGGGAGTTAAGGGGAAAGCATCAAGAAGAATAAACGCAGTAGGAACCATATAATCAGGTAATTTTGCTCGCAAAAATTGCCGTATTTCGTTAATTGTCAGGTTGATTTCGGGTTGCGGTACAACGTAAGCAACTAAGCGTTTATCCCCGGGATTATCTTCACGAACAATCACACAAGAAGACTGTACCGCCTGATTTTGACTAAGTACAGCCTCAATTTCTCCCAATTCAATACGGAAGCCGCGAATTTTTACTTGATTGTCAATGCGTCCTAAATATTCGATTTTACCATCGGGTAAATAACGGGCTAAGTCTCCCGTTTTATATAATTTTGACGGCTCATTGCCCCCCTTATTAAGGGGGGTTGGGGGGATCACTTCATCCTTCTCAAAAGGATTAGGAATAAATTTTTCTTGGGTTAATTCGGGACGATTGAGATAACCTTTGGCTAATCCCATACCACCAATATGTAAT
>NZ_BDSM01000035.1:0-10767 GCF_003112475.1 Microcystis sp. 0824
GTAAAGAGTCCCGCGATTGTAGTAAGCATTGGCGTTTCGGGGATTAATGTTGAGCGCCTGATTGTAATCGGACAGGGCGAGGTCGGGTTTCCCCTGTTCGTAGTAAAGAAGCCCGCGACCGTTGTAAGCTTCGGCCAATCGGGGATTAATGTTGAGCGCCTGATTGAAATCGGACAGGGCGAGGTCGGGTTTCTCCTGTTGTTCGTAAAGAAGCCCGCGATTGCTGTAAGCCAGGGCTAATCGGGGATTAATGTTGATCGCCTGATTGAAATCGGACAGGGCGAGGTCGGGTTTCCCCTGTACGCCGTAAAGAAACCCGCGATTGTTGTAAGCTTCGGCCAATCGGGGATTAATGTTGATCGCCTGATTGTAATCGGACAGGGCGAGGTCGGGTTTCTCCTGTTGTTCGTAAAGAAACCCGCGATTGAGGTAAGCCTCGGCGTATCGGGGATCAATGTTGATCGCTTTGGTGAATTCAGCGAGGGCGAGATCGTATTTTTTCTGTTGGATGTAGCCAACTCCCCGGTTATAGTGGCCGATCGCGTCTTGATTGTTCCCTTGAGCGATCCGGGTTTCGGCTGGTTGTCGGCTCTCTAGCGCCATGAGGGGGCGAACAGTCGCGAGGGTGGAAAGGCTGATTAGGCTAACGGTGGTAAGAAGGGCAAAGGATTTCATGGCTAGTTCCTCGGTGGGGATGGTTTTAAATTCTACTTAGGGTTGGCTGAATATCGGTGTAAATCCTGCTAAAAAAGGTTTTTGGGCTAAAAAAGCCTAAAAATATTATCCAACAAGGTTTTTAGATTGATTCAGCAACCCCTACTTAATTCATAGGCTGCTTTTTTGGGAATATACAGAATAGGCTTTTTTTGTCTAAAAAGCACTAGGCTACTACTATCTAAAGTAATTAGAAAGTAGTAAGAGCGATCGCTTTTTTTAAAATCCTACAGTAATCCTAGCAATTATTGTCGGTCAAACTTATCTTTTCTCTTGGTGTAAATCGTCAATTAATTACCTTACTCCTCTTCTCTACTCATTAAAGTAGCGACTAAGAAATTCTTGGGGAGTAATGATTGTAATTTTTTGATTTTTAGCTAATTTAAGGATTTTACCCGGAACTCCTCCCCACAACAATCCTGAAATCCAAACATTGACATCTAGAACAACTTTCATGAGTTGGCGCGTCTAATTTGGCGAGCTTCTTTAATCATCTGGCTAATCTCAGCTAGAGTCGGTTGATTGGGGTCTGGTTCCATTGCTTCTAGTCGCTCAAAGAATTGCTCTAGATTGACTTTATCTTGATGAACTTTTTTGAGAATGATGGAGTCTTCCGTCAGGGAAATCATGTATTTATCTCCTGGGTTGAGGCGGGTTTGAACTTCAGGAGGAAGTTCGAGGTTTCCTTCTCGATTGATTTGTATGAGTAGCTCTTTGGTCATCGGCTTCAAAATAAACTTTATTAGCTTTAGCTGTTAAACAGACTTTATAAATAATCTGATCAAGTTAATTATATATATTTTAGCGAATTTTTCAAGCTAGGGCTTGCTACCTTGGAATCTAATCTGGGAATTGATGACCCTCAGCGATTCGCGTCTGGAGAGGTAATGTTTCTCCCTCTACATTTATACTACCCCAGGAGAGTCCTTCCACAGAATCAATACCACTGGCTACTTGATAACGGATCCGGAACGGTTATTAGCGACGCTTGAGGGAAACCCAACCACACCAATGTCGTCAAGAATGTTGGGTTTACCTCAAACCATTGAATCGAGCAGTTTTCTCCTAATTATTAAATCGCTCAACCAAACCTACAAGCTTCTATCTGATAACTGATAACTGATAACTGATTAAGACTTCACTCCCAGATTAAAGAAAATCGTTCCCCGACGCACAGAATTTTCGCTGCCTTGGCTGCTAATAGTAAGAGAACGCAGATTATTAAATAAAGGCTTAATCGATAATTCTAACACCCGCACGATCGGAAATTTTGCCTCGATTACCGGTTGCAATTGTCGCCAATCGACGTAAAAATAACCATCATTTTCTGCGGGTAAAGCAGTAATTGCCTGTCGAAACTTACCACTACTTAAAATGGGGTTTTTCTGTGCAGATAAAGCTAAACCCATCGCTTCCACAGAACTAGCGATAATTTCATAATTATCGACCCTAGTATGCACTCCCGTCACGAGCGTCTCTAGTTGCGCTTTTCCCCCCGGGACCGCCGTGGTTAACTTTGTCCAAGCTGTCACCGTTCGATCGAGTAAAGGCAGATTAACCACATTATAGCCGCGACTGCGGGCCAACTCATCCAAATGAGAGATCGCACTGTCCACCTCTACCCCCATCACCCGTTCCCCTACAAAAACACTATCGGGTTCCATCCCCTTTGAACTAGGCACGAGAGCGAGGCTATATTCGCCTCTAACCCAGCTAAAAACGTCTTCAGGCAAATTTAAACCTAAAGGCGACTGGAAGCGGTTTAAGACCTGTGTTATTAATTCCTGTAGGGGACTATCTGCTTCTAACCCCTCCTCTACCTGAGTCCAAAAACGATTTAAATCGCGACTAGCGGCGACTAAAAGGCTATTTTCGCCGATAAAAGATAATGCTCCCACGGGACTAGATAAAATTGGTGCTTGGTCATCCTGTCCTAAAACCCCAATTAAGGCGGTTTGAGCGACTATTCCCCCGGATTTGAGGGTAAAAGCCGTGGCTAATCGTTGTTTTGCTTCGGGACTCTCCGGGACGGGTTGATTCGCGATCCAAGCCGATAACGGAGGTAAATTGCCGTAAACTATAGCTATACGCGGTTCGGTGATATTTTTGAGGGCTTCTCGGTAATCGGGGCTATTTTTTAGGTTTAAATCCGGTACTTGCACGTTATTAAGTGCCTCGCGCAAAACCTTGATATTATTGGCAAAAAGCACCGTATCACCGACGACGGCACTAGCGAGAAAACGATTATTATCTCCTGCGGTCAAGGGACGTTGATAAATCAGGTTAACTCCCTTGTAGAGTTCAAAAACGAGGTCAAATTTGCCCGAAACCGCCTGTTTTGAGTAGGAAGCTTGCAGAAATTCCTTAGCGCGTTCACCATCTTTACTTTGAATTGCCAAAAGATAACCCGGTTGGATACCATTATCGGTATCGCGATCGAAATCTAGGGAAGTAACAGCGAGGGTAATTTCTTCCCCTAACCAGGGTTTGATTTCCTTTTGATAATTTAATCCCGTTTTACCGAGCAGACTTTTTTCTAAATCTTTAATTTCTTGGTGGGAACGTCGTCGATTAGCCGGTGTAGCGATTAATTGGCCAAAAGACTCTAAACGTTCGGGATTGACCAACAAGGATACCATAACCGGGGCCTGTTTCGGCACAAAAATCGCCGCCATCGGTTCCCGCAGCACCCCACCTTTGAGCAAAGACAGAGGACTATCGGCGAGAATCCAAGCAAAACTGGCTGTAGCGACTCCTAGGAGAATGATTACCGTCGCACCTAAAAGATAGAAAAACGATCGCAATTTCACAACCTTGTCCCGAGATGAACCATTAGCTATTTTAAGCCAGCAATTGACCCAAGAATTTCGATCGCTACAATTCTTACCAGACTGACAACCGATAACTCGCCACCGATAACTAATTTTTACCAGCCTTTTTCCGCTTGAGCGAGGACATAGTTAGCTACAGCTTCGATATCTTCAGCGCTGAGACGACCACCGAAAGCGGGCATCGCCCCCATACCTTTGGTAACTTGGGTAACGATAGCTTCAACGGAATCTTTGCCGTATTTAACTAAATCTTCTTTTTTCAGGGTTTTAGCGGCATTAACCACGTTTTTACCGCCCATGTGGCAGGAAGCGCAGTTAGCACTGAAAATCGAAGCCCCATCAGCTAAAGCGGGACGAGCCATACCGAAAGTAACCACAGCCAAGAGCAAGCACAGGGAAATTAATAGTCTTTTCACGATTGGTTCTCCTCTATTTCTTAAGAAATTCCCCAACCATGGTCAGAAAAAACCGGTTTTCTTGTCAAAAGACAAGCTGTCAAACTTGGTGTAGAATTAATTCATGGGACAGTTAAAAGCAAACTTTTACTTTTTTGTCAAAAGACAGGCTGTCAAACTTGTCATCTTCCCTCGTGTAAAGGATTAACAAGCATGAAAAAATTAGGTTTATTGTTCGCTACCGTGGCGCTAGTCCTCTCTAGCTTCTTCTTCAACACTGCCGCCGCTTCCGCCGAAACCTTCACAGTGAAGATGGGCGGTGATGCAGGTACACTACAATTTGATCCCCCCACCCTCACTATTAAAGCAGGAGATACGGTGAAATGGGTCAATAACAAACTTTCTCCCCATAACATAGTTTTCGATAGCACCAAGGTTCCCGAAGCCCAAGCCAGCAAATTATCCCATAAAGGTCTGGCTTTTTCCGCCGGTGAGTCCTTTGAAAGCACTTTCAGCGAACCGGGTACTTACACCTACTACTGCGAACCCCATCGCGGCGCCGGTATGGTCGGAACGATTACCGTTCAGTAATTATCCGATTTTAGCCAAAAATAACTCGCGGTTAACTGCCGCGGGTTGTTTTTTTGGGAATTATGAATTATGAATTATGAATTATGAATTGGGAAGAATAAATAAAAATAGTCTCCTGACGACTGGCTACTGTCTCCTGTCTCCTGTCTCCTATCTCCTATCTCCTGAAATATAAAGTCTCGGTTACAAAACTGACTTGCGAGCAATTCTCCCCCCACCATAGAAACAGAAGCCCGTAGGAAAATCAGCCATGAAAGAACACGATGTCGTTATAGTGGGCGGTGGGTTAGCAGGATGCCGCGCCGCCTTAGAAATCAAACGCCTCAACCCGACTATCGATGTTGCTGTCGTTGCCAAAACCCACCCAATTCGTTCCCACTCCGTCGCCGCCCAGGGAGGTATCGCCGCCGCCCTGCAAAACGTTGACCCCAAAGATAATCCCAAGGCCCACGCCTACGATACCGTCAAAGGTTCCGATTTTCTGGCTGACCAGGATGCGGTGGATATTCTCACCCAAGAAGCCCCCGAAGTTATCATCGAATTGGAACATCTAGGCGTGTTATTCTCCCGTCTCGAAGATGGACGCATTGCCCAAAGAGCCTTTGGCGGTCACAGCCATAACCGTGCCTGTTACGCCGCCGATAAAACCGGTCACGCCATGCTGCACGAATTAGTCAGCAATTTAGGCCGTAATCAGGTAAAAATCTACGATGAATGGTACGTTTTGCGTCTTATCCTCGAAGAAGGTACGGCCAAAGGGGTGGTTATGTACCAAATCGCCACCGGACAGTTAGAAATCCTCCGGGCAAAAGCAATTATGTTCGGGACCGGGGGCTATGGTCGCGTTTATAACACCACCTCCAACGATTTCGCCTGTACGGGAGACGGTTTAGCTTTATCGGCAAAAGCGGGTATTCCCCTAGAAGACATGGAATTTGTCCAATTTCACCCCACTGGACTCTATCCCGTCGGTGTTTTAATCTCAGAAGCAGTCCGGGGTGAAGGTGCTTATTTAATCAATAGCGAAGGTCGTCGTTTTATGGAAGACTACGCCCCCTCGCGCATGGAATTAGCCCCCCGGGACATCACTTCCCGGGCCATTACCCTAGAAATTCGCGCCGGCCGGGGGGTAAATCTGGACGGTAGCGCCGGGGGTCCCTTTGTCTATCTGGATTTACGCCATTTAGGCCGGGAAAAAATTATGAGTCGCATTCCCTTCTGTTGGGAGGAGGCCCACCGTCTCGTCGGTGTCGATGCGGTAGAGGAACCGATGCCCGTCCGTCCTACAGTTCACTATTGTATGGGCGGCATTCCCGTTAATACCGATGGTCGCGTTCGCTTAAGTGCCGATACCCTCACCGAAGGCTTTTTCTCCGCCGGGGAATGTTCCTGTGTCTCCGTTCACGGGGCCAATCGTTTGGGCAGTAATTCCCTGTTAGAATGTGTGGTCTATGGGAGAAGAACCGGCAAATCGATCGCTAAATACGTCGAAAAACGCGCTTTTCCCGTCTTTAATCCCGATATTTACCTTCAGGATGCTAAAGAGGAAATCACCGCTTTATTGACCAAAAAAGGCACGATTCGCATCGGTCAACTACGTCAGGAATTCCAAGACTGTATGACCCAACATTGCGGCGTTTTTCGCACCGAAGCGACCATGCGCGAGGGAATTAAACAAATCGGCGAATTAAAGCGCAAATACGAGCAGATTTACCTGGATGATAGGGGGGATTGCTGGAATACGGAACTAATCGAGGCCTGGGAATTACAAAGTCTCATGGTGGTGGGGGAAATTATCCTCACCTCTGCCCTCAATCGTCAAGAAAGCCGAGGGGCCCATTCTCGCGAAGATTTTCCCCAACGGGATGACCAAAATTTCCTTCAGCATACCCTCGCCTATTATTCCCCCTCCGGCATCGATATCGACTATATGCCCGTAGTGATTCAGGATTTCACCCCCGTGGAACGTAAGTATTAACCTCTGGTCGGACGGTAAATGTAAAGGAATATTACAAACTCCTTGGCATTTACCGAGATTTAGTTCTATACTAGATAAAGCAACGCGGGATAGAGCAGTCTGGTAGCTCGTCGGGCTCATAACCCGAAGGTCAGTGGTTCAAATCCGCTTCCCGCCATTACTTATAAAGCCGGTAGTTAAATCCGATTTCCCGTTAGGGAACATCGAACATTACCCTTTCAAGACAGCGATTGGGGTCAATGTAAGATTGGCGAGAATGGAGACAAGTATAATTATCCATGATCAGGATCTGTTCTGCTTTTAAATAGAGCGGAACGTGATAGGCTTCAAACAGGGCCATTTACAAAATGTTTGAAAGAAGTAGCGGGGATTGAAATCGACCACGGCATAGATAGTTATACTTATCGGCGCGGTTTATTTGTGATGAAGCAATTAGGAGAAACAGTTAAAATCATCAACGATGTTCAGTTTCAGCCTGTGGGTTTTGCTTAACTAACAATGGGCGTATTAAAATTAGTTATTCCTTTGGAATCGAGAACAATCAAATAAATGCGATCACCGATTCATTGATACGGCGGTTTAAGCAAACGTTATTCTTTTTTGGGAAAAACTGTATCATTAGAAAAAAATCAAGAGGTTTTTGTTGATGGAACCACTCTTAGTGACTTTGATAACTTGGGCCAGGAATATTGCTCCCTTGGCTGGTGCTGCTATTGCCACAGGTTTTTTAGGCAAGACTGGGGAAAATCTTAACGATTCCTTGTTGGCGACACTGCAACGCAAATTTCCTACCTCGCCAACCTTAAAGTTATTAACCGCAGGCAAAGCACCTGAAGTTGAGCAAGCCGTCATTGACTTGGAACCTGTATTAGCTGATTCGGAAGTTACAGAATTATTAACGGAAATGCGGGCGTTGATGAGCAGTAACCAGGAATTAGCCGCTAAGTTAGCCGCAACGGAAAAACAGATCCGCAATACTCAAATTAACAAGGATCAATCCCAGGGTTATCAATTCAACAAAAATGTTGAAGCTAAATTTTTGGGGGGAAACCATAACCATTACTATCCCAGTGACAATAACAAAGAGCATTAGCTGGAGTCGTCTGGTAGGGAACAGACAAAGTTAGCCCCAACGCAATCAGCAACCCTAAATACCACACCTCCGCCAGTAGATGAATGGCAGGGACGACAGGATGAAATCAAGGAACTACAAACCGCCCTCAGCAATGACAAAGTACGCTTAATCGGGATAACCGCCGCAGGAGGCTATGGGAAATCGGCTTTAGCGGTGAAGTTCAAAGAGAAGTTAAACCCTCATTGGCGGGTGTTATGGGTTAGTTTTAGAGAGCGTTATTCAGTAGCGCAATTTGGACGCTGGTTATTAGAAAATTTGGAGCAACCCTACGATGAAAAATGGAACGATGAGACGTTAATTCAGCAGATGATACGGGGACTGATTACCTCACCTTGTCTGTTGATTCTCGACAACTTAGAAACAGTAGTTCAGACGGCGGTAGATTCAGTTTATGGGGAATTTTTGATCCGTTGGTTGGGGTCGGGAAACCAGAGTAAAATCCTGATTACCAGTCGGGAACAGCCGAGTTTTGTCGCCAATTTAACGCGGCGTTGTCATTGGTTGCGCCTGGGGGGATTAGCAGAAGCGGACGCAATCGAGTTGGTGAGGGTCAATTACGGTTTGACAGGAACTAATCAAGAATTAGCCGAATTTGTCCACAAGATGGGACGACATCCTCTCTTAATGCAACTGGTTTGTAGTTGGATGAGTGATGAATTTGGAGAAAGGGTTTCGGTTACGGAATCGCAAAATTTAGGCTTAAATATGTTTGATGTGGAAGGTTATCACCGCGACACAGAAACCTGTGTCAGAGAAGTGATTACCGCCAGTTTAGCGCGATTATCGAAAGAGTTTAGGGAGAGTTTAACGCGGTTGTCGGTACTGCGGGAGAATTTTGATGACAGGTTAGCGCAGGGGTTAATTCCAGCAATAACTGAGGAAGATTTACGCTATTTAGCTCGTTTATCCTTATTACAAGAATTTCCCCCCGAATACAATGTAAAACGGCGACAGTTTCAGTTTTTGCCTTTAATATCAATGGTGGTGCAAGATCAAGCAAATCCTGAAGTATTGCGATCTGCCCATCAATTAGCCTTAAATTATTATTTAGCTCATTTACCTGTCCCTCCCTGGGAATCCTTGGAAGATTTGAAGGAATATTTAGAGGCGTTTCACCATGCAGGGGAATTGGGAGAATGGCAGTTAGCTTACGATATTTTGAATGAGGATCGAGGAGGAGAAGAGAAAGATAAATCGGTTAATAGTTTTTTAGATTTACAAGGATTTTATCGTAAGCAAGCAGATCATTATGAACAGGTGATTGCAGGGAGTCAACGGGAACAAGTTTGTTATCGTAACTCGTTAAGTTATTTGGGAAGTTGTTATCGTTCCTTGGGACAGTACGAAAAAGCGATCGCCTATCACCGGCAATGTCTCGACATCAGTAAGGAAATAGAAGATTGGCAAGGGGTGGCAACTTCTCTATGTGGTTTAGGCAATTGTTATAAGTCCTTGGGGCAGTATGAAAAAGCAATTTTCTATCACCAGCAATGTCACGACATCAGTGAAGCAATGGGCTATCGGCGAGGGGTGGCAAGTTCTCTCGGGAATTTAGGCAATTGTTATTATGACCTAGGACAGTATGAAAAAGCGATCGACCTCTACCAGCAATATCGCGACATCAGTGAAAAAATCAGATTTCGGCAAGGGGTGGCAATTTCTCTCGGTAATCTAAGCAATTATTATAATTGCTTGGGACAGTATGAAAAAGCAATTTTCTATCACCAGCAATGTCACGACATCAGTGAAGCAATGAGCGATCGGCAAGGGGTAGCATCTTCTCTACATACTATAGGGAGTATATTGCTCAAACTAGAAAACTACAGCGAAGCAGAAAGAAAAATTCAAGCATCCTTAGTAATTTCTCAAGCTATTGGTTATAAATATTTAATCGCCTATAGTTTAAGAGTCCTTGCGAAAATTGCCCACCAAACTAATCGCCCTGAACTTGCCCTCAGTCATTGCCAAGAAGCGCTTAAATTATCCCAAGAACTGGGGATTCCCTTGGTTAAAGATTGTGAGGAATTGTTAGGGCAAATTCAGGTTACATTAGAAGAAGATTAGAAACCCTTGATCACCTATACCAACCATGAAAATTAAAGCAATTCTCAAAATTTAACTTTTTATCCAAATAGGAGAAATTTCATGAGTACCACCATCAATCTTCAAATCACTTTTGAATCTCTAACCGAAGCGATTAAATCACTTGACTTAACGCAAAAACAACAATTATTAGAAATACTAGAACAACAAATTTTTCAAGCAGAAGAAACTTCCTATCAAGACGACGAGGAAACCTTAGCAGAACTTCAACAAGTTCGGGATGAATATCAATCAGGCGACTATGTGACCCTTGAACAATACTTGAGCAAGGATTAAATCACAATGGATTATAGTATTAAAATCTCTAAATCTGTACAAAAACAGATTGATGACTTACCTAATCCCATCAAAAGTCGTATTCTTGAAAAAATCAAAGATTTATCAATAGAACCGCGTCCCTCTGGTGTAGTTAAATTAAAAAATTCTGATTATGAATACCGTTTGCCTGTTGGTGACTATCGAGTTCGCTATGAAATTGATGACCCAAAACAGGCAATACTCATCTTGCAATGTAAACATCGAAGAGATGTCTATCGCTAATAATTTAGAAACATTGCGCTACTTCAAATCCAAATTGGTGTTTCTCGCCGAAATCGCCCACAAAACCAATCGCCCTGAACTTGCCCTCAGCTATTGCCAAGAAGCGCTTGAATTATGCCAAGAATTGGGGATTCCCTTGGTTAAAGATTGTGAGGAATTGTTAGGGCAAATTCAGGGAAACTTAGGAGATTCAGACAATAACTTAAAGTAAACCTGAGAAAATTTCAGTTTTTATCTATAAAAAACAATGCCTGCCAAAGATATTTTCCATGACTGTGTAAAACACGCCCTAATCAAAGACAGCTGGACAATTACCCATGACCCCCTACGGATTCGTTTAGCAAGAGGTAAAAACCTGTTTGTTGATTTGGGAGCAGAAAGACTATTAGCCGCAGAAAAGGGAACAGAAAAAATAGCCGTTGAAATTAAGAGCTTTACTCGTCCCTCTGATATGAAAGACCTTGAATAAGCAGTTGGTTA
>NZ_BDSM01000036.1:0-22381 GCF_003112475.1 Microcystis sp. 0824
ACAGTAGAAAGTGATGAGACTGTTATTTTAACCCTCGCTTCTGGGACAGGTTATACAGTAGGTACGACCACCCCAGTGACGGGTACGATTACGAATAGTCCTGTCACTCCCAGTATTACTCTTGCTGTCTCTCCCAGTACTGTTACCGAAGACGGGACAACAAATCTAGTCTATACCTTCACTCGTACTGGTTCTACTACCAGCGCCTTAACCGCTAACTATACAGTTGGGGGAACAGCTACTAATGGAACCGATTACACTTCTATCCCCACCAGCGTCACCTTTGCTGCTGGTTCAGCGACCGCGACGGTAACAGTTGACCCCACTGCTGATACTACAGTAGAAAGTGATGAAACTGTTATTTTAACCCTTGCTTCTGGGACTGGTTATACCGTAGGTACGACCACCCCAGTGACGGGGACAATTACCAATGGTGTCACCCTTCCCACCATTACTCTTGCTGTCTCTCCTAGTAGTGTGACAGAAGATGGGACAACCAACTTAGTCTATACCTTCACCCGTACTGGTGTAACAACAAATGCTTTAACAGTCAATTACACCCTCGGAGGGACAGCGACTCTCAATACCGATTACACTCGTACAGGGACTACCAATACAGTCACCTTTGCTGCTGGTTCAGCGACCGCGACTGTAACTGTTGACCCCACTGCTGATACTACAGTTGAACCCGATGAGACTGTTATTTTAACCCTTGCTGCGGGGACAGGTTATACAGTAGGTACGACCACCCCAGTGACGGGAACAATTACCAATGATGATTTCCCCCAACTCTCCATCAACGACATCACCGTGGTGGAAGGTCAAAATAGTAATGCAATCCTCACCGTCACTGTAAATAATCCAAGTACACAACAAATTACTGTCAACTATACCACTACAGCCATTGATGCTACCGCCAATGTAGATTACACTAGCCAGACAGGAACCCTCACCATTGCACCTAATACTTCTACCGCTACTATTAGCATTCCCATCCTCAATGATAACCTTAATGAACCTGATGAAGCTTTTACAGTAACCCTATCAAATCCCGTTAATGCTACCATCAATCCCGACGAAGCAATTGGACAAGTAATTATTACTGACACCCTACAAAGCAGCATTACTAGAACCTTACCCAATAATGTGGAAAACCTCAGACTAATTGGCAGTAATAATATTAATGGTACAGGTAACGCTGGTGACAATAAAATCACTGGAAATAGCGGTAACAATATCCTCGCTGGTGCTAATGGTAACGATATTTACTGTTTCAATGCTTCAACCCCATTAGGAAGCGATACCATCCAAGAAACTACCACCGGTGGTATCGATACCCTCGACTTTACTGGGACAAATACCGCAGTAAGAGTTAACTTAGGTGTTACCACTGTCCAAACCGTCGTCACCAATAATCTAAAATTGACTTTTTCGGCAAATAACACCATCGAAAATATTATTAGCGATAGCGGTAATGACCGACTAACCGGGAATAGCCTTAATAATACTCTAACTGGTGGTGGTGGCAACGATCAATTAACCGGTCAAGACGGAAACGATAGTTTAATTGGTGGTTCCGGCGATGATTTACTCACCGGTGGTAATGGTAGCGATAATTTTATCTTCAACAGTAGTAATTTAGGCATCGATGCCATCAGCGATTTCACCCCCGGCAGTGATAAAATAGTATTAAGTAAAGCCATCTTTACTGCCTTACAAAGTGTCATTGGCAATGGCTTCAGTCAACCGGCTGAATTTGCCAGCGTCGATGACGATGATTTAGTCGCCACTAGCAGCGCTTTTATCGTTTACAGTAACAGCAGTGGCAGTATTTACTACAATCAAAATGGTAGTGCTGCTGGCTTAGGAAGTGGCTCTGAATTTGCCAATTTGTTGACTGTTCCTACCCTGATAGCGGCTGATTTCGCACTGATAAATTAACCTAGCCACAGAAATCGATACCATTCGAGCCTCGGTTAATTGGACTTTAGGAGCCAATGTCGAGAATTTAATGCAGCCACCGACGCAATTGTCGAAATCACTGGATTAACAGGAACTCTCGATATTGCTAATTCCTGATAGCTGTCCCCTGAATCATCCCACAGTTTTATATTTTCTTTAGACATGGACTGTCCTAAAACCTGCTCAGAGCGGCCAAAAGTCAGAAAATAGAAATAAAGGTGCGATTGGAGAACTTGAGCAGCGATCGCACCCGTCAGCCGCCATTGGAGAAAGATAAAGTTATGGCAGATAACTACAGAAGTCACATTGTTACCCAAGGTACCCAACGCAGTCCTAATCGGGCCATGTTAAGAGCGGTAGGTTTTGGCGATGAGGACTTTAGCAAACCAATCATCGGCATCGCTAACGGATTTAGCACCATTACCCCCTGTAACATGGGAATTAATGATTTAGCAATGCGTGCCGAAGCAGGAACCAGATTAGCGGGGGGAATGCCGCAACTTTTCGGGACTATCACCATTAGTGACGGGATTTCCATGGGAACAGAAGGAATGAAATATTCTCTCGTTTCTAGGGAAGTAATCGCCGATTCCATTGAAACCGTCTGTAATGGTCAAAGTCTCGATGGAGTCCTCGCTATCGGGGGTTGTGACAAAAATATGCCGGGGGCAATGATTGCCATGGCCCGGATGAATATTCCCGCTATTTTCGTCTATGGTGGCACGATTAAACCGGGGCGCTACAAAGATTGCGATTTAACCGTGGTCAGTTCCTTTGAAGCCGTGGGACAGTACAGCGCCGGTAAAATCAGTGAAGAAGACCTCATCGGAATTGAACGCAACGCTTGCCCCGGGGCCGGTTCCTGTGGTGGAATGTTTACTGCTAATACCATGTCTTCCATTTTTGAAGCCATGGGGATGAGTTTACCCTACTCCTCGACCATGGCCGCCGAAGATGCGGAAAAAGCCGATAGTACCGAAGAATCGGCCAAGGTTTTGGTCGAGGCGGTTAGAAAACAGATTCTCCCTAGCCAAATTTTGACCCGTAAAGCCTTTGAAAACGCCATTTCGGTAATTATGGCGGTGGGAGGTTCCACTAACGCTGTGCTGCACCTTTTAGCCATTTCCCGCACCATCGGGGTAGAATTATCGATCGATGATTTTGAAACTATCCGGCAGCGTGTACCGGTTATCTGCGATCTTAAACCCTCCGGGCGTTACGTTACCGTAGATCTGCATAAAGCCGGCGGTATTCCCCAAGTGATGAAAATTCTCCTGGTTAATGGTTTACTACACGGGGATGCTCTCACCATTAGCGGTCAGACTATCGCCGAGATTTTAGCCGATATTCCCGACCAACCGCCCTCAGGCCAAGATGTTATCCGTCCTTTTAGCAATCCTGTCTATAAAGAGGGTCATTTAGCCATTTTAAAAGGAAATCTGGCCACAGAGGGGGCCGTGGCCAAAATTAGCGGCGTGAAAACTCCGGTCATCACTGGGCCTGCGCGGGTGTTTGAGTCGGAAGAAACCTGTTTAGAGGCAATTTTAGCTGGAAAAATTCAAGCCGGGGATGTGGTGGTTGTCCGTTACGAGGGACCAGTAGGTGGACCGGGTATGCGGGAAATGTTGGCCCCCACTTCGGCAATTATCGGCGCCGGTTTAGGGGATTCCGTGGGATTAATTACCGATGGTCGTTTTTCCGGGGGAACCTATGGCATGGTGGTCGGTCACGTCGCTCCAGAAGCGGCGGTGGGTGGTACAATTGCCCTAGTAGAGGAAGGGGATCAAATCACTATTGATGCTCGTCAGCGTCTCTTGCAGTTAAATGTATCGGAGGAAGAATTAACCCGTCGTCGTAACCATTGGCAACCGCGCCCCCCACGCTATAAAACGGGAATTCTCGGCAAATTCGCCAAGTTAGTCTCCTCTAGCAGTCTCGGCGCTTTAACGGATCTGAATCTGTTCTAAAAGTATAACTAGGAATGGCGATCGCAATTGATCGCCGTTTCTTGGTTATATTAGGGAACACCAGAGCTTTTTTGCTGTGATCGGTAAACAGTAATCAGTAGAGTTCTTGCATAATTAATTTTTGAGAGTGCAAAAACGAGAAAAATAGACATAAAATTGCATAAAATCCCTGAATAAACTCAGTTCGGGTTAAGGCTATTTTCCTACTCATTACACAAAAGAATAGGGTTGACAGCGAACGAGAAAATTAGGGTTTTAGCTTATCCCGAACTCAGGTTAAATAGAGCATTTAATTAAATGCTCATTCTTAATTCTCCTGACTCCTGACTCCTGACTCCTGACTCCGTTAAAGATTAATAACTATGACCTATCTACTCACTGTCTATCGAGCGCTCGAATGCCGTCCGGATACCTATCGGGATTGGTATGACCAAGGCAATATTTTAAGAGAAAGAATGGACTATTTGGGAGCCTTAATCAGCTACGAAAAAGCCTTAGAATATTATCCAGATGATTATTGGGCATGGTACAAAAGGGGTATGATACTAGAAGACTTGGGAATGTATGAAGAAGCGGCTGAAAGTTACTCTAACGCTGCACAGGTAAAGGATGATAACTATTGGGCTTGGTACGATCAAGGTTGTGTTTATCTACAGGAATTAAAGGACTACGAAAAAGCGATCGCTTGTTTTCAACGGGCCCTAAGTCATAGTCCGGGGGACTATTGGGCAGCCTACCGGCAAGGGGAGGCCTATCGATTGCTGAAAAATTACGAACGCGCTATCACTTCCTATGACTTGGCCCTAGGGGCGCGACCCCGGGATTATTGGGCCTGGTATCGTCGCGGCGACGCTTTCCGGGATTGGGGCAATCCCCAAGAGGCTTTATTTAATTATCGTACCGCCCTCGATATCCGACCGCAAGATTACTGGTCCTGGTATCAACAGGGTGTGATCCTACAGGAATTACAGCGTTTACCAGAAGCGATCGCCTGTTATGAAGAATTGTTAAAAATTGATCGAGATGATCGCTATGCGTGGTATAATGCCGCCTGCTGTTATGCTGCCCTCGGTCAACAAGAAAAAGCGATCGACTGTTTACGCGAAGCCATGGACATAGAACCGGATATATGTGGCGAATTAGTGCGTAATAACTTTGTTTTCGATGGTTTAAGACAAAATGAAACCTTTAATGACCTCTTGAGTTGCTATTCCCCCGACTAAAATCTTTTTGACTCGATCGCCCTGATCAATACCTAAGAAAAATTAATTATACATCTAAGCCATCAGTATTCAGGAGTCAGGAGTCAATTAGCTACAATTGCAATTAGAGAAAAATTATTGAGAATATTATGCGAGAACTAGACAGAGACAAAACCATCGAACAACTGAACGAAATCATGGAATTTGAACTAGCGGGAGTTGTCCGTTACACCCACTATTCCCTGATGGTGACAGGTCCCCATCGCATCCCCATCGTCCAATTTTTCCAGACTCAGGCCACGGAGTCCCTCACCCACGCGCAACAAGTTGGGGAAATTCTCACCGGTTTAGAAGGTCATCCTAGCTTAAAAATTGCCCCCATCGAGGAGAGCTATGAACACAATATCAAAGCAATCTTGAGTGAGAGCCTCAATCATGAGAAAAAATCCCTTGATTTGTACAAAGCACTCCTAGAAACCGTCGAAGATGCCAGTATTTACCTAGAAGAATTCGCTCGCGGTATGATCGGACAAGAAGAATTACACAATCTGGAAATTCGCAAGATGCTGCGGGATTTTGCTTGAGCTAGGATCAAAGCTAGAGTTTATCCACTAGCTTATGAATCTTAGTTCCGCTTTACCGACTTTTATTATCACTCTCCGGGAAGGTTTCGAGGCCGCTTTAGTGGTGGGAATTGTCCTCGCTTGTTTACAAAAATCGGGTCGATCGCAACTTAACTCATGGGTGTATCGTGGTATTGGTGCGGGAGTGGTGGCTAGTGTTTTGGTCGGTATTTTGCTAGGGGGAATCCTTTTGCAAGTGGATGCCTCTCCTAGTCCATTCGTACCAATGATCAAGGAATTGCTGGCCGCCACTTTTGGACTGATTGCCGTCTTGATGTTGAGTTGGATGTTAATTTGGATGACTCAACAGGCGAAATCCTTGAAATCTGAGGTAGAAAGTGCGGTAAAAGCGGGTTTAAAAGCGGAAAATGGGGCAGGAAAAGCGATTTTTCTGCTCGTTTTTATCGCTGTCTTGCGGGAAGGATTTGAAACTGTCCTCTTTATCCTGGCCCAATTCCAAAAAGATTGGCAGCTACAAACCCTCGGTGCAGTGGCAGGATTAAGTATGGCGACTTTGTTGGGAATTCTCCTATTTGCGGGGGGAGTAAAAATTAATATCCGTCTCTTTTTCCAAATTATGGGGACTTTCCTACTCTTAATCGTTGCGGGATTACTCATCGGTGTTTTGAAACATATCGACGCAGGAATCAGTCTTTTAAGTGAAATTGACCCTTTTTATCGCAATTTCTGTCCTTCTCTCCCCTCCTCCTGTCTTCTCGGTTTTCAAGTTTGGGACGGTTCCCAAATTTTGAGCGATCGCACTTTCCCCGGACTCCTCCTTAAATCCCTGTTTGGTTATCGTCAAAACCTCTATATCAGTCAAATTGTTGCTTATATCCTCTTTTTACTGCTTATCGGTGGCCTCTATTTCCAAAGCTTACGACAACGTCCTCAAACAGTGACCAGTAAACAGTAAACAGTAAACAGTAATCAGTAAAAAGACAGTAGGAAACTTCTATTTAATACTGCACACTTAAAAACTCACATCTGATAACTGTTAACTTACCCACTGATAACTGTTAACTTACCCACTGATAACTGATAACTGATAACTGATAACTGATTATGACTACTTGGCAATGTGACGGTATCCCCAAAGATGGTAAAACTTATCCGCAAGCGATTGCGGGAGGTCATGAACCCTGCGAAAATACTACTCCTGATTGTCCTATCTGTGGCCTACCTAGGGAAGCGATGGATCCCGTAACAACGACAGTTAAAACCACGGTTGTGGTCTCCCCGGGGGGTACAACTAGAGTCGGCCGAAAATCTAACTGGTTACTTCCCTTCGCTTTGATAATTACCGCTTTAACCGCAGGTTTAGGGGGTTGGAGTCTATTGCAAATGCTGATTCCCAAACCCGATACTTCCCCAGTTGTCGGGGAAAAAACCCCAGATAGGCAATCTAAGGCAACTTTTGTGAGTAATACGGCTAAAAATCCCGATTTATTTAGCCAAGGTGAGAAAATACTGCTTAATTCCACTCCTAACAAAGAAAAAGGCGCAGCGGCCTTTAAAAAGGAAGATTGGTCAAATGCGATCGCAGCTTACCAACTAGCAGCCACTCCCCAAGCAAACGACCCGGAAGGCAAAATCTATTACAATAACGCCAAAGCCAGACAAAAAGGTAATCAAAATACTATAGCCGTTGTTGTCCCCATCGCTAACGACCCCAACAGCGCCAAGGAAATTCTCCGAGGTGTGGCAAGGTATCAAGAGGAGTTTAATAATTCTAATCCGGGTAATCCTTTGGAAATAGTTATCGCTAATGATGGCGGTGGGTTACAATCAAAAGCGATAGCCGATGATCTGATTCAATCCGGTCAAGTTTTGGCAGTTATGGGCCACGGAATCGATCCTTTTAGTCAAAAAGCGATTGAAAGTTACGAAAAAGAAGGATTAGCGATTCTTTCTCCCCTGACTACCAGTGTTAGTCAAACGGGAAAATCAACCCTGAAAACCATTCCCCTTAAGGATAAATCTCAGGAAGTTTTAGGCAGTTATCTGGAAGCAGTGGCCAAAACTTTGGCTAATTATGCTAGTCAGCAAGAGAATTCTCCCTCAGTGGTTCTTTTTTATAATTCCGATAGTCCCTATAGTCAAAAATTAAGGGATTCCTTTGCTAAAGCAATAAAAGAACCGGGAGGCAAGATAGTTAAGGAAATAGACACCACCAAAGCCAATTTTAACGCTAAAACCGCCATAGATCAGGCCAAACAAGCCGGCGCTAGGGTGGTATTTTTGGCCCTGAGTAAAGACGGCGATCGCATTGATCAAGCCGTGGCTATTGCCCAAGAATCGTCTGGAATGCTCTTATTAGGCGGAAATGAACTTTATACACCAGATATACTTATTCAAGGAGCGGATAGCATCGACGGATTAGTTCTAGCAGTACCTTGGAGTTTCCAAGCAACGGATCCTTTTGCCAAAGATGCGCTGAAAAGTTGGCGCGGTCGCGTCAGTTGGCGTACTGCTACCGCCTACGATAGCATGAAAGTATTAGGAGAAGCGATCGCTAAAAGTTCTGACCGTGCTACTGTAGTCGAAACTTTAAATCGAGGAATCACCTTGCAGGGAAGCACCACGGATTTTAACATTTTTAACCAAGTTCCCTTGGTGCGTGCTAATCGCGGCAATGAGGGGCCAAAGGGTTCTCAATATCAATTCGATCCTATCTAAAATAGACAATGTGATGTCGAGGAGTAGAATCAAGTCAATTTTATGAACAATATCTTACCCATCCTAGCTTTATTAATGTCGGTGTCGGGAATTGCCGTATCTTTGGGACGGGAGGAAGTCCGATGTCATCTCGGTTTAGAATCGGCAGCCTGTCCCCGGGAAGAACAAAAAACCAGCGAAGACACCCCCGCAACTACCCCCGCAACTACCCCAGAATCTCCCCGGATAGAAGAAACTCCCCCGGAAACTACCCGTAATATCGAACCTTCCCCCGAAGTTTCCCCCTCTCCTGAAAGCGAAACCCCGGTGGAATTCACTCCCATCCCAGAAAATAACCCCAGTCCAGAAGTCCCCCCCGAAAATCCCCCCACCTCAGAAACTAAAGCGGTGGAAAAAACTCCAGATGCAGAAAAAAGTCTCGATGTCAATCCATCTAAAGATGGAGAAACTGAAAGTATTCCGTTAGAAGTTATTCCCCCCGCACAGTAAAATCCGACAAAATCAATTGCTGCCGGGGTAGGGTTGATTCATGAATCAACCCTACAGACTCCAGACAGTAAAATCCGACAAAATCAATTTCTGGCTGAGGATAGGAACTCATGCAAGAAGTAGTTAGATATGTGTAATTAATTGTATCTAGCTACTTAATTTTTCTCCCGCTGTTGCTGATTAGGTAAAAACTATTTACTTTTAGTCAAAATTAATTAACTTCTAACCCCGGAATGCTTAACTGTTCAGTTTTTGGCTGTGTTTCCCCGATATAATCCCCTTGCAACATATTAATTAAACAGCCACCAAGATGATAGGCCATATTCACGGGAACCGCATTACCAATCTGTCGATATTGAGAGGTTAAATTACCAGTAAATTGCCAATCATCGGGAAAGGACTGCACTCGTGCATATTCTCTCACAGTCAAAGGACGAGTTTCTTGGGGATGGCATCTTTCTGTTTGGGTTTGTGCCGGACTACAGGTAATAGTTAAAGCTGGTTCATCCCAAGATAATCTTTTAGCATATCCTGTCCGTCCGCCGTGATTTTTGAGACTATTTTTCATATATTCTTTTTGAATATCCATCGGCAAATTCCGCCAATTTCCTCCTGCGGGAACTAAGGACATAATCTCTTTTTTTCTTTCTTTATATTCTACTCCTGGAGAACTGGGACAATTCTCTAGAGCTTTTTTCAGAGAAATAGTATAGTTTCTATATTGGGGAAAAATCGGTTTAATATTTAGGTCTTGACGGGTGGCAATAATAATTAATCTTTCTCTTTTTTGGGGAACATCGAGAAATTGGGCTGATAAAACTTGATAAGCAGCATAATAACCGATTTCCTGTAAAGCTTGCAGCATTAATTGCAGGGTTTCTCCTTTTTTATTGCTTAATAATCCTCGAACATTTTCGGCCATAGCGATTTTAGGTTGCACTTCCTGTAAACAACGAGCAAACTCAAAAAATAAGCTCCCTCTCAAATCTTCTAATCCTTTTCCTAACCCAGCATAACTAAAAGGTTGGCAGGGAAAACCTCCAGCTACAATATCTATTTTGTCTCTAAAATCAGAAAATTTAATCTTTTTTATGTCTTGATTTATAACATTCCATTGCGGTCGATTGAGTCTTAAAGTATTAACACAATCTTGGTTGATTTCCACCAGTAATTGGGTTTTTAGTCCCGCATTTTCTAAACCTAAAGCCATACCACCACAGCCAGCAAATAATTCGATAACCGTGTAATTAGTTGGCTCAACAGTTTGTAAAATTTTCAATTCTCTGGGGGATTGGTTATTTTTAAGATTGGTTAATTGCTCGAGATCAAATAACCAATCAACTTGATTGATTTTCTGACCTTTGATTAATTTTTTCTTTTGCCATGTTAGTATTTCTGCGGTAGTTACACCGAGAATATTAGCGGCTTTTTGTAGATTTACCTGAGTCATAACCAATAATTAGTAACCTATCTACCTCTCTATTATACATCAAAGTAGCTAAACTTGATAAAGTTCTTTTTCGATTTTCCTGACTGTCATCTTTAACTTATTCAGGATATAGCAATTCCCATAGTTGTGAGGTACAGAGTCTTAGGTTTTGAGGATTCGGGATTCGGGATTCAGGATTCAGGATTCAGGATTCAGGAGTTAAGATTTTGGTGTACCTCATGAGATTGGGAAACGCTATAGTTTCATAATCTAAGTCCAACATTGACCAAAAAGCTTGCCCTGCTAATAGCTCAATATTATTCTCTTTAGCTTTGGTTTTGCTAATTGTCCAAGAATTGCCCATATCTAAAGCAGCGGCAAAAACTGAGTTAGGATGTATTTTTAATTCATTGATACTCCGATCACTCTGGCTACCAGTAAGAGTATCTTTTTTAGTTTTTAATTGAGTGTATTTGATTATTCCTTGATTAAAAACTACTAAATCCACACCTTTGATTTTAAAATTTAGAATTTTTTCTGGTACAAAAACCTGTGAACTAATAGAAGCAATTTCTTCTAAAGTATGACCTAGACTTTCCGAGATAAGATTGACATATTTATTCGATAAGTACAAGTTTTCACATTGAGCAAACTCAAAAATATTTTTAAATCCTTTCTTCTTTTTGAGAGATATATTTTTAAAATCCTGTTTTTCTTTCAGGATTTTTTCAACTACTTTAGACTGGAACTCATCCAAAGCATCATCGATTTTTTGATCCCTATTGTCTGCAATGTCTGTGTCTGTTTTTCTATTTTCTTGAAAATATTCAAAAATGAAATCATCAATTAGACGACAAATTTGATAAGTATCTACCAAGTCATGAGTAACAAAGGTAGGAATTTTGATCGAAGGTTTCTGTAAATTAATTTCTTCTAATAATTGGGTCAAGTTATGGCGATAAGAGTATAAATAGCTCATTATAGTTAGTTGCTGGGTTGGGATTGTTTACTTTTTGCTTAAAACTATTAATTTAATTGCCGCTGGTGGTAATGTCAACAAATAGTAATTAGACACCAGCTATAACGACATCGAGATAATAGACAACAATAAAGGCTGAACAAGGTTCAGCCTCCAGTATAACTTTTAACTCTTTCCTACTTGCGTCCCGGAACTGTATATTTAAAATTCATCGGGCCAGTATAACCAGAAACCTCCGCTAATTTCTCTAATCTTTGGGTTCCCGAATATTCTTGACCCTTAATAATCCAAGTGGGGAAACCTTTAATTCCGGCATCGCGACAAGCTTGGGGATTACCATTAACCCCTTGAGGATCGCATTCGATATAAACCCTTTCTTTTTTGAGGATTTCTCCCGCTTCCTTACCAAATAACTGTTTTTGATCGTAACAGTGGGGACACCAAAAAGCCCCGTATTCTTTCGCACCAATTGCTTTTAAATGTTGAGCCAGGGCAATTTCTGCCTCTCCCGAAACCGTGGTTACTTCCCAACCATACGGGGGTGTAGCCGCTGTCATTGGCTGGGTAATTTCTTCTTTTCCTCCTGCCACTGTGGGGGAATTTACTCCCGCATAAACCGCTAAAGTTCCCACCAAAGTAATCATCGCCACCACAACCATCGGCAGTATAATTTGTCCTAAACCTTCCCATTCGCGACCGACAATTGTGAGAATTAATAGGGTTAAAGCGAACAAGGCGGAAGTGATGCAGTAGGGACACAATTCCTGTAATTCCGTGGCTAGAATATACATTAGATAACCACTAAATACCGCCATCGCCGTCGCCCCCGCTAACAGCAATAACCAAGTATTATTTTCTAAACTTTTGCGGAGATTTTTCTGAGTTTCCCCATTAATAAATAGAGGACTGAGGGCAAAAACCGCCATGGCAATATAGGCCAAAAAACCAAACAAACTCAAGGGCAGCCCGAAAACCGTAGCGTAGGGACTATTCAGAACACCACTACAACCAGCCCCATCAGTAGCCCCGGCGGTGCAGGCCGCAGCCCCTCCCGTCAGTTTGGTAATGGTTAAATAGCCGGTCAGAATCGCCCCCACGATCGAAACGCCCCCAATTAGAGGCCGAGAGTAGCGATGAATCCAAGGTACAGAACGACGACGCATAATATTATTTAGATTAAATTACAGCAGAATTCGGGAGTCAGGAGGGAAATCTAAATGTACTTTGTTGAAGGGAAAAATCCCGTAACGATATTGTGTTAATTAGGGCATTTTCAATTCCTAAAAACTTAGGATCGCACCACGGCCGATAACTATCCGCCATTCTAGCAAGGGGTTATGTGGACAGAGGCAAAGAAGGCAGAGAATTATTAATTTTTGCCTTTTGATCGTTGATCTGTCGGGCCGTTTCCACAAATTGCGACACCCGGATCGGATCCACTGGTTCGGTAATTTTGCCATGACGCTTGAGGGAACTAGCCACGATCACCCCATCAGCAGCCGGCAGCAACCGCCCGATATTGTCCAAATCAGCCCCGCTGCCGATAAAAACCGGTGTTCCCTTGGCCGCCGCCACTGCCAGTTCCAAATCCTCAAAACTAGGGGGGCTACCAGTGGCCCAACCGGAGAGGATCACCCCGTCTGCTAGTCCCCGTTCGATCGTATCTTGCACCGCCGTAGTCAGATTAGGGGTTCCCAAGGGGCGGGCGTGTTTAACCAAAACATCCGCTAAAATTTTGACCTCAGACCCCAATTCGCGCCGATAACGCAGGAGTTCGTGGGCTTGACCCTCAATAATGCCCTGATCGGTAGCCATAACCCCCGTTAGCACATTAACTCGAATAAATTGGGCATTAACACAGGTAGCGATCGCTAAGGCACTATGGGCATCATTGCGGAGAACATTAAGACCAATCGGTAAGACCACCAGATTTTTAATGCGATCAACAATTAAAGTCATGGCACTAACCACGGCGGGATCCACCTGTTGCTTAGTAAAGGGGGCATCAAAAAAATTCTCGATAATCAAACCATCAACACCACCGGCAGCCAAAGCCGTCGCCTCCTGTTCAGCCCGCTCGATCACCGTCTTGAGACTGCCACCCCAACGGGGGGAAGTGGGCAGGGGGGCGAGATGAACCACGCCAATAATCGGGTTTTTTGTCTTGAAAGTTGCAATTAAGTTCACAGCGTCTACTACTCTTAGCGTCCCAAACCATGCGCCGCTCACCCATTTTAACAGGGTAAAGGCCTAGCCCCGGGCCACCGGGGGGAAATTATTTTAACTGCTAATGATTTTATCAAGTCCGGAATCCGTTAAAATGTCTTAACATTAAATAAGTTTAAGATTTGGTTGATACTCGATCGCATGGGCAATAAGCCAACCATCGCCATCTCACACCTAGGCTGTGAGAAAAACCGGATCGACTCCGAGCATATGTTAGGACTGCTGGCCAAGGCTGGCTATCCCGTAGATAATGACGAGGAGTTGGCCGATTACGTTATCGTTAATACCTGTAGTTTCATTCAAGCAGCTAGAGAAGAATCCGTTCGCACCCTCGTGGAACTGGCGGAAGCTAATAAAAAAATTATTATCTCCGGCTGTATGGCCCAACATTTCCAAGATGAACTCCTGACGGAATTGCCGGAAGCCGTGGCCATTGTCGGCACGGGGGATTATCAGAAAATCGTCGAGATCGTGGAACGGGTAGAGACGGGAGAACGAGTCAAAGAAGTCAGCACCGATCCCACTTTTATCGCTGATGAAAATCTGCCCCGTTATCGCACTACCAGCGAGGGGGTCGCCTATCTGCGGGTGGCCGAAGGCTGCGATTATCGCTGTGCTTTCTGCATTATTCCCCACCTGCGCGGCGATCAAAGATCCCGTTCGATCGAGTCCATTGTCAAGGAAGCGCGACAATTAGCCAGCCAAGGAGTCCAAGAATTAATTCTCATTTCGCAAATAACAACCAATTATGGGTTAGACTTATATGGCGAACCCAAATTAGCGGAACTCTTGCGAGCGCTGGGAGAAGTCGATATACCTTGGATTCGCGTTCACTACGCTTACCCGACCGGGTTAACGCCAAAGGTTATCGAGGCGATCCGAGAGACCCCGAATGTTTTACCCTATCTAGACTTGCCGCTACAGCATTCCCATCCCCACATCCTGCGGGCGATGAACCGTCCCTGGCAAGGACAGGTCAACGATGGCATTATCGAGCGGATCAAGCAAGCTATCCCGAACGCGGTTTTACGAACGACTTTTATCGTCGGTTTCCCCGGAGAAACCGAGGAACATTTCAGCCATCTGCTGGAATTTGTCAAGCGTCATGAGTTCGATCACGTCGGGGTGTTTACCTTCTCCGCCGAAGAAGGTACAGCCGCTTTTGACCTGCCCAATCCAGTGCCACAGGCAATTATGGACGAACGCCGCGAAAGGTTGATGTTAACTCAGCAACCAATCTCGGAAGGCAAAAATCAAGCTTATATCGGTCAAACTGTCGATGTTCTCATCGAACAGGAAAACCCGGAAACAGGAGAATTAATCGGGCGTTCCGCTCGTTTTTCCCCGGAAGTGGATGGCTTGGTTTATGTGACAGGTGAGGCGATTCTAGGTGCGATCGTGCAGGTCCGAATCACTTCGGCCGATACCTACGATCTCTACGGCGAAATAGTCTAATTTTTCCATTTTTCTAATTTAATTCCCACAAAACAATCCCTATGACCACTGGTTTCAACAATTTAGGTTTATCCGATAGCCGTCTTCAACACCTAGAAACGCTTGGATTCACCACCCCCACGGAAATTCAAACCAAAGCCATCCCTCTCCTTCTAGAAGGGCATGACATGGTAGGAATGTCGCAAACGGGAACCGGCAAAACCGCCGCCTATTCCCTGCCTTTACTGGAACGCATGGACACCAAAAATCCTAACGTTCAAGCTTTAATCCTCACTCCCACCCGGGAATTAGCCCAACAGGTGGCCAGCGCCATCAAGGATTTCTCTGATGACCGTCGTCTCTTTATCCTGACAGTCTGTGGTGGTCAATCCATGGAACGTCAGATCCGCAGTCTGGAAAAAGGTGTCCAGATTGTGGTTGGGACTCCGGGCCGGGTAATCGATCTGCTTGATCGCAAAAAACTCCATCTAGAATCCCTAAACTGGGTAGTCCTCGATGAAGCGGACGAAATGCTCAGTATGGGTTTTATCGATGATGTTAAGAAAATTCTGCAAGCATCCCCCTCCACCCGTCAAACCGCCTGTTTCTCGGCAACTATGCCCCGGGAAATCCGCGATTTAATCGCTAATTTCTTGAAATCTCCCGTTTCTGTGACGGTTTCTCAACCCCAGGCCGCTCCTGCTAAGATCGAGCAGAAAATTTATCTGATCCCTCGCGGTTGGACGAAATTAAAAGTCCTGCAACCCCTGTTAGAGATCGAACCCCTAGAATCGGCGATTATTTTCGTCCGCACCAAGCAAACCGCGGCCGAATTAACCAGCAAACTGCAAGAAGCGGGGCAAACGGTGGATGAATACCACGGTAACTTAAGCCAAGTGCAACGGGAACGACTGGTGCAACGTTTCCGCGAGGGCAAAATTAAATTAGTGGTAGCCACGGATATCGCAGCCCGCGGTCTAGATGTGGAAAATCTCAGCCACGTTATTAACTATGATCTGCCGGATAACGCCGAAACCTATATTCACCGCATTGGCCGCACTGGCCGCGCTGGTAAAACAGGAACTGCTATATCCTTAGTAGAACCGATCGATCGGCGTTTATTACGTCAGATTGAACAGCGTTTGCGTCAACGTCTGGAATCTAGTCCCATTCCTAGCCGCACCGAAGTAGAAGCAAAACGCCTGGCCAAGCTGCAAAATCAGCTAAAAGAGGCTTTATCGGGGGAACGTATGGCTTCTTTCTTGCCTTTAGTGCGGGATTTAAGTGAAGAATACGATCCCCAAGCGATCGCGGCGGCTGCCCTGCAAATGATCTACGATCAAAATTGTCCCCAGTGGATGAAAACCGATTGGGAAGTTCCCGCAGCGGCGAGCAGTAAACCGGTGATTAATAAAACTCCCCGCAGTGGTGGTAATAAGTACCCTTCTAAGTCGAATAACCGTCCTTCCCTGGACAAAAAAATCGTCTTTCAAGAACGTTAATTTTTAGTTCTTGAATAGATAATTTTAAGAGTTGATAGACCGTTTTGGTTCTATCAACTTTTTTTCTGTGTATAATTCCTAAAAACTACACATCAAATTCCTCCTTTTTCCCCTTTTTTTAAGGAGATGCCGAAGCTAGGGGGAGCGATTCTCAGCAGACATCGACCAGGTAATCTGGACCTGAAGATAACTGCTATAATCTACTTATCAATAGTTAATAATTTCGATGAATCGATCGCAACTTATCCACAGGCAAAGCTGGTTAATTGAACATTTGCCGGGGTTAAGTGACCAAGATTGCCAAAAATTAAAGGATTGCGGTATCGATACCACCGCACAACTTTTGCAAAAAGTTCTTCCGCAATTGGGTAAGGAAAAATTAGCGGTAAGAATGCAAATTCAGGCTAAACATATTAATAAGTGGGTGGCAATGGCGGAATTAGCCTCTATTCCCGCCGTGGGTTGTCAATACTGCGGTTTACTGGTTCATGCCGGTATTTCTTCCATCCCGCAATTGGCACAGACATCAATTCAGCAATTGCATCGACAGATTCTCCGCTTTCAGGTGGCTAATCTGCAAAGACGCGATTTATGTCCCGATATTGCGGTGATGTTAGCTTGGATTGAACAGGCGAAAATCTTAACCAGAGAGTTAAAATAAGCCCTATCTCCGATAATTTTGGCATAAATTAACCAAAAGTACTGCCATTCCATCCCCAAAGATCACCTTTCGCCTCGGCAAATTCTAGATAAATGCGATTTTTCGGTATTCCTAAATAAGCCTCAATTTCTTGACAAAAATCACTACTCATGCTTTTAGTTTGAGCGGCGGAAATAGAACCAACACTTTTAATCTCCACATAACACACCGGCTCAAAAGTGCCAGCAAAAGTCATTTTTATCCCCGATTCTAAAGCTGTCATCACATAGGATTCGGGTTTTCCCAGATGTTTAGCTAATTTAGCCGAAAGACTCTGCAAAAGTTGATTAACCGTCTCATCATCGAGGGAGGTGACAGAAGTTTGAATTTTAATTAGAGGCATAGGAAAAATCTCAGAAATATTTTTCTATAATATAACAGTTTTGATGGCAATCACAGATATTCTTTTGCTTCAGAAGGCTTCAATTATCCAATCCTTGGGGAATTATGAATTATGAATTATGAATTATGAATTGGGGATAGGCAATCTGGAAAAGTAAATAGGACTAGCTGAATAAGTACCTAAGCAAAATTAATTACACATATCTAACCCCCCTTGCCTTTTGCCTTTTGCCTTTTGCCTTTCTTCACTAGGAAATTTATTTTGCAAGACTACTTATCGGTAGCAGCTTTGCTAAAAAATGGTTTTGGGACTTTATTAGCAAAACAACAAACTTTTTGCCGCAAACCCCACATACAGTACAATTATTACAGTTAAGGGTTTGAAAGGCCTAGGATGATGGCAAAGCAATCAAGGGCAATTGCGGTGACAGAACATGATAATAAATGTCCCGAATGTCTGCACTTGGAGATTTTGGGAGAACCCCTTGCGCTTGAGTCTAAGGGTGTTTTTTCCCGTTTCAACAAGTCTGAACCAGAGGCGTTTGCCCTATCGGTGCGGATTAATTTTAATGAGCAGTGGCTTGATTTTCGCTTTGGACGGGTTAAGTTTGGTTTGCGGGGGGGAGAGTTACGCTTAAAACTGGAGAATGGCCAAATGCCTTCTGAGTTGAGAAATGAAGCGTTGAAAAAGATTTTAGCAAGGGAATTAGAGATTGAACGTCAGTTAGGGGGAGAACAGGAAAGCAAGTTTCAACTAGAAGGTTCTGCAACTCCTGATTTATCGAAAGCAAGCTTAAAGGGAGTTAGAGAAAAGCGTCAGAAAGAGTCCCAGGGGGATAAGTTTCAGCTTAAAATAGCGCAAATTAGTCACAAGGGAGCAAATAATCAGCCTGTGTGGGTGTTCGAGAATAGGACAGGTGAGCCTGTTTTGATTGGGGAATTAGCGGATTCCCTGGGTAAAATGTTAATTGCGGGTGTTCCCTGGAGCGTTGAAGCGACATTTACTCATGAAATGCGTCAGGTTGTGATTACGGGTTTAGAAAATTTATTTAAAGATGATATTTCTGGACACAAATTGAACGTATTTGAGTTAGCAGTAGCTAAGTTATTTTTAAAGCATAAAACCCAACCCTATCTAAGTCGTCAGGTATTACGTTATGAGTGATGCAGATTTTATTCGAGAAGTTGAAGAACTGTACCTGCGTCTTGCTAATGCAGATACAGATGATCTGGTTGAGTTAGCTAAACTTGCGGGTTTAGACCCTAAAACAGATTTAGCCGACTCTGTTTGGGTTCCCTATCCCAGCTTTGGGGAATTTCGCCAGAACACCTTAGCGGCGGCGGTGCTGACAGATTATCTAGAAGAGCATGGGATAGAGGTAGATGCTGCGGCGGCTGATAATGCTCAAGTGGTACTACCCAAGCTAGGTAAACTAGAAGCTGTATTGATTCCCCAAGACTCTGGTGCAGAACTGTTGGATTTAAGCCAAATTAGGGTCGAAATTGACCTAAATCCAGCAACATTGGCCTATATTTTAATCGAGTTAGGGGAAGGAGGAGCTTGGTTAACTGGGGTTCTGTTGAGTTCGGACCTGCGTCAGGATTTCCCAGAAGGCGGCGCGGTGTCTTTGTCCATGAGGAAACCTATATCGGCGCTGTGGGAGGCTTACCGTCGGTGGGAAAACTGTCAGCAAATCATGGCGCAGTATATCGATAAACAAGGCTGGTCGGCGGAACAGCGATCGGAGGTAATCACGGAGTTAAACTGGGTCTGGGACTATCGGCAGGACTATGAGCGTCCGACGCTATTAGGGGACTTTTTAGCAGAGAAGGCCAACGAGAATAATGAGAATTTTAAACCCTTAGTCTCGCGTCCGGAAGGGGTAAGGGAAGCAACGCCTGAGCCGTCTTCAGAGGGTGCGGTGGACTGGCTAGAGGTGGCGATGGATTTGCTTGATGAATTGGGAAAATTTGTTTAAAAAATAATCATGAAAAGTATTAAAATAATTGTCGAAAAACACCCAGATGGCTATATTGCTTATCCTTTAGGTATTGAAGGTGTTGTCATTGGCGAAGGCGAATCATATCAAGAAGTGCTAGAAGATGCGAAATCAGCACTCCGTTTTCATATTGAAACCTTTGGAGTAGAAGTTTTAGATACTGAATATTCTGTCTTAGAAGCGTCTATTATAGTAAGGTGATCATTAACAAAGAGGTCAACAGATGCAAAACTTACGTCAGGTTTCTTTACTAACAAGTGGACAAGAGCAAGTCTTAACTATTCCTCCTGAACTTGCCCTATCAAGCACAGAGGTTTTGTTACGCAAAGAAGGTCATCGCTTAATCATTGAGCCGATTTCTTCCGGTTCTCTAATTTCTTTGCTGACTACTTTGTCAGACATTACAGACAATTTTCCTGATATAGATGAAGGGTTGCTTCCCCTTGATGACATCACATTTTAGAATGAAATAGCCCTGAAATTTTATTGTTATAAATAGATTCGTTCAAAAGGTTCTTTTCGATAACGGCGATAAATATCAAAGTCACTATCTAAGGTAATAATTGCAGAAATATTAAGTCTTTCAGAAATAGTTATTAAAGATAGATCTGCAAAATCTCCCGGTAGGTCAGCGTATTGTTCATTAAGTTGTATGATTCTGGCAAAATCCTGTGGTAAAAGGGGAATACATTGATAAAGCTGGTGGGATAAATCACTTAAAAATTCATTTTGCGTTCGATAATTATGGCTCAAAAGATACATTACTTCTGTTATACAAGCAACAGTTGTAATCAAGTCGCTGGAACATTGTTCAAAAAAGTTGACGACAGCCAGATGATAATTATCTTGGGAACTGTAATAGGCGAATAAAATACTGCTATCTGTAATAATTTTGGGGGGATAATTTGTCATGAATGATCTTGCTGATGATGGTTTTGTATATATTCTGCTACTACTTTTTTGCGGTTTTCTCGCAATGATAAATCAGGTGGAGCATTTTCTAAAAGATGCTGAGGATGACCTCCCCGGCGTTGTAATAAAGTTTTACGCGGTTTTAAGCTTTGCCAATGTTCGTAAATGAGTTTTTTCAGAAGTTCTTCTGAGCTAATATTCTCTTCGGAAATGATGTCTGCTAGATAGTTCTCGGTTTCTCGATCTAGATTAATCGATAACATTGTTACTTCATGGGATAAATCAACATCTTTGATTATAGCTTAAAATCCATGATCGCACTCACCCCCCATCCCCAATTGAGTTTGCTAGAGAAAAATTCGGGGTACGGGCGAAGCATTCGGATAGGAAATCTAGGGTTTCAGTAATAGGTTATTGTCCGAATGCTTCGCCCCTACTCAATCATCTAACAATCCGTCGTAACGCACCACATCTATCATTAATTTAACTTCATTATAAGTAGGTAGGCGTTAAAAATTATCAGATGCCCCCCTTATCAAGGGGGGACTAAGGGGGGATCAACACCCCCCTTATCAAGGGGGGCAGGGGGGATCAAACCCAAAATCTATCTTCAATTTAATTAGAACCACTACTACTAAAACCAATCATGAACGAAGCAAGAATAGAAGCTTACTTAACCCTAATCCAAGCGCTCCTCCAGTGCAAAAATGGTCAGGAACCAGCACTATTAGAGGCTAACGCGGAATTACTTGATGCAGGCTTAGTCGCTGTGATGAAGCAGTATGCAGGCTTCTTAGAACAGCAAGGACAAAGCAATGAAGGGAGATGGTTGCTGAATATGGCGCAACAGTTAGAGCAAATTTTAGACCCGCCCAGAGATAACCAAAACCTCTACATCAGTTTTTTACAAACCCTACTGCAAACTATCGCAGAAAGTGACGGAAACGGCCAAGCAATTTATCCCCTGCTCGACAATAACCTCCATCTCTTAGATGAAAACTTAGTTAACCTCCTCCGTGCTTGGGGAAATCATACCAAGGAACAAGCCAGTCCAGAGGAAACTTACGGACTAGCGGCAATACTCTATT
Organism: Microcystis sp. 0824; assembly: GCF_003112475.1. Classification (NCBI taxonomy): domain Bacteria; kingdom Bacillati; phylum Cyanobacteriota; class Cyanophyceae; order Chroococcales; family Microcystaceae; genus Microcystis; species Microcystis sp. 0824. Next base: position 21,535 of record NZ_BDSM01000036.1, read on the forward strand.
ACCTTGCTGATGCTTTTCGTGAATTTCCTAAAGGTAATCCGGGCATTAACCTAGCCATTGCCATCTATGGATACGAAGTTTGCGCGGCCATCCGTCGCCAACCCGGATTAGAAAGGGATTTAGCCGGAACCCTCAATAATCTGGGCGTAGCCTACCTCACCCAAGCCGAACTAGGTCAAGAGCCGGTAGCCAACCTAGAACGGGCGATCGCCGCCTACAACGAAGCCACCACCATCCGCCACCAACCGGGATTAGAAAGGGATTTAGCCGCAACCCTCAATAATCTGGGCATAGCCTACGGCACCCAAGCCCAACTGGGTCAAGAGCCGGTGGCCAACCTAGAACAGGCAATCGCCGCCTTCACCGAAGCCACCACCATCAGCCGCCAACCCGGATTAGAAAGGGATTTAGCCCAAACCCTCACTAATCTGGGCGCTGCCTACTGGACCCAAGCCGAACTGGGGAAAGAGCCGGTAGCCAACCTAGAACGGGCGATCGCCGCCTATACCGAAGCCACCACCATCTTCCGCCAACCGGGATTAGAAAGGGATTTAGCCGGAACCCTCACTAATCTGGGCGTAGCCTACCTCAACCAAGCCCAACTAGGGAAAGAGCCGGTAGCCAACCTAGCACGGGCGATCAATGCCTACACCGAAGCCACCACCATCCGCCGCCAACCGGGATTAGAAAGGGATTTAGCCGGAACCCTCAATAATCTGGGCATAGCCTACCGCACCCAGGCCCGACTAGGTCAAGAGCCGGTAGCCAACCTAGAACGGGCGATCGCTGCCTACACGGAAGCCACCACCATCCGCCGCCAACCGGGATTAGAAAGGGATTTAGCCGG
>NZ_BDSM01000037.1:0-1989 GCF_003112475.1 Microcystis sp. 0824
CCCGCATTTCTCACAAACTGAATTAAGAACCTAATTTGGAGGTTAAAAGTTGGTGTTTTTCAAAAATAAGAGAAACCCGCTTAGTTATCAAGGAATAATCTGACTAAACTAATCAAAAAATTCCTGAATTACTGGAAAAATTCCGTCAATTAGGGAAAATGTTCACGACAAAGTTAGCTGAATTTATAAGCAGCCATTTTTAAGACTATTTAATGATCTTTGAAAACTCTTCAACTTATCCAGTTCCCGCTATCGCTTGAATTCTAGAGTAAGCTATCGCTAAAATATCTTGATAGGGACAAGAACTGGCAATTGCGATTAAAATTCTTCTGACACTAACAGTAATTCTAGCTCCTAATTTAAGGAAATTAAGGCGAATTGTTCCCACTGTCGCTTTGGCAAAATAAGTTTTAGCCAAACAATTTTGACGAAAAGCTTGCATTAAAACATAAGCCATTGATGACAACCAAAGTCTTAATTGATTACTCTCAAATGTCTGTGTCGAAGTCCGGTCAGCAAATAAGTCTAATTGTTGCTCTTTAATTCGATTTTCCATCTCCCCTCTGGGGCAATATTTTTCAGTGTAAAGTTTAGATGGGGGAATCTTTGATGCAGGTAAAGAAGTCACAACGTGGCGAATTTTTACGCCCTCACTACCATGACAAACTTTTGTCACCACTCTTCTTGAACGGCTCCAGGATTTTTGGGTTTGATAACATAGGGAACGATACCAAGTCGATTCTGGTACCAATTTCGCCAATTCTCCTAACTCTTCATCGGGAGAAAATAACGTCTCCATTAATTCAGTAACTGGCTGAAGTCTTTGCTCGTAATCTGCCTTAGCTTTCTCAATTACATCGGTCGCTCGTAATTTTAATTGACTATTCGTTGCCATTGCTAAAACATAATCAACTCCTGCTTGACTTTCGCAAAATTTCATGATATCTTCACGGGAATAGGCACTATCTCCTCGTACTAATATCTGCGTATCTGACCATTTTTCTCGAATTATACCGATTATTCGCTGCAATTCTTCTAATGCTCCCCCAGCAGTATCTACATTAGAAGACCGGAGTTTAGCTACTAATAAATGATGCTCACAGAAAATATACAAAGGAGCATAACACACTCCTTTATAATAAGTATTGAAAAACGCTCCCTCTTGATTTCCATGCACTTGGTCATCGGTGACATCCATGTCTAAAATAATTTGTTTCGGTGGCTTTTTGTAGGATTCTAGAAAGATGTCCACAAAAGCTTTTTCAATTTCTTTGAGGTTAGGCTCGATTTTATGGTAACGACTGTTCTCTTGATTGATGACTGTTTCCGGACAATATTCTAGTCGATTAATTGTACTTTTTCCTGCTAAATTTGCTTGGGCTGAGTCAATAAAATTTAGTTTTTTCAATGCTATTGCTAAAGCTGGATCATGACGTAATTTATCATGATCATTGACATCCTCATATCCCAAAACTATCCCATAAACTCTTTGTGCGAGTAGTTCATGAACTGAATAATCTAGATATGATGAATTTCGATAATCTCGAAAACATTCGGCAAACCGAGCCGTTATTTTTAGCTTTTGGTCTAACTCTGCCATCAAAATAATTCCTGCGTCTGAGGTGATTTTTCCTCCCTCAAAATTAGCGATTACTTGTCTTCCATTGAGTTTTCCAAAATTTAATTGATTGAGTTGAGACTGGTCTGAACTAGGAGTCATAAACTTGACATACTTTAAATAGTTTTAATGATTAAATTATAGCAAGCTTTTGACTTCATTCTCTACTTAAAATTGAGACTTTATCAACTAATTAACCTAAAAATACGCATTTTAAATTTGTTCTTTTTTCAAGGTCTAATTGATGATGAGCTTAAGTTGAATCCTAACAACACACTGTCGTTTTTGCTACAAGGCGATCACCCAGTCAAAACCCAGATTTTGTAAGGCTTCGGGGGTTGGTGATCGTACTTTTTGTGAGAAATGCGGGT
>NZ_BDSM01000038.1:0-565 GCF_003112475.1 Microcystis sp. 0824
ATTTTTTCCTTTCTTTCTCTACTAAGTCTCCTTCATTCTTTAATAAGGCATATTTGCTCTTGGCTATTCCTGCTAAGATATTTTCTTTATTTTTCTTATTTTTTATCTTAGCTGCCTCTCTTTTTACCTCCTTTCTTGCTTCATCTAGCTCGTTATTTACTTGTTTCATTACATGGAATCTATCCCCTACTATTTGAGCTTGAGGCATTAGTTTTTCTGCCACATTTTTATACCCTATCCACAGGTCTATACTTACTTCCTCTATTTGGCTCAAAACCTCTTCTCCCCAGTGTTTCAGATATTCTGTTAATGCTTCTTCTGTTCTTTTTTCCACTAAGCCTATAATTTTTCCTGTGTCTATATTTACTAACACAGCATAGTAATTTCCTTTTCCCTTTATCATGGCTATTTCATCTATTCCTAGTTTTTTTAGCCCTTGAGGTTTTGCGGTTATTAACTCTTCTCCTAAGTCTTTGAGCATCGTCTCTATTTCTTGTTCGCTTACTCCATTTCTTTCTGCCGTATTTTTGAGATCACTATTCAGGACTTCGGCCACTATTTTTTT
>NZ_BDSM01000039.1:0-10361 GCF_003112475.1 Microcystis sp. 0824
CCTTTTCCCCTACCTTAACTATTTTGGTAGTGTTAGCGCTTAACTCGCTTTCCTCAAACATTAACCCTGTATGGCTGTAATCGTAGCCATTTTCGGGGTCGGTTGATTTAGGGTTAGGTAATGATGCTGGGTGAGCGATTAATCGCTTAGATTGCAATGCAATGGCACGCTTTTGTAGGTAGTCGTAATCCCCCTTACCAGACCGGCATAGCTCAAGGAATTGGCAACCCTTGCAGATAGTAGACGATTCTATCCCGTGGCTTATATTTTGATTAGCTAAGGCCGCATGGGTAAAGGGTCGAGCGCAATTAGCCCTTAAGTCTTTTTCTTGGAATCTATCAAGTGAGTCTTTCCTTTTTCGTGTTCTCACTTCCCCCAATTCGTTGCGGCATAACCCAGCGTGACGGCCTTCTAAGATTGGCCAATCTTTGAGGGTAGGGGTTGAGACATTTCGAGGGTCACTGGTAATATAAAATAAATCTGTAACTCCCATCATCTCAGGAGTTGCCTTGCCAGCATCATAAGATTTACCGCTTCCAGTTGGGGAAGTATCGAGAATATATTTACCCGATGCCCATAGACTTAATCTTTCAGAGCGGTCATAGATTTTTGCCTCTCGTTTATTTGGTAAGGGTGAGGGTAAAGGTTTTCTCGTTTTTTTCCGATCTTTAAAAGCTAATCGTTTTACTTTTTCCCAGAATGATAAATCTTTTTTAGCTAATTCAAAGAATTGGCTAGGGCTAAAAAATTCGATTGATTCCAGATTCCCTATCTCATCAATATCACCTAATTTCTTATCGAAACCGTGACCCCAATAAGCAACGCTGATCGGTAGAATATCATTTAATTTTCTGTACTGGTTAGTAACATTTTCGTTAGCTAAACTACCCGCGTCAGGGTACAGGGTCACAACCGCGTTAGTATTCCCTAATCTTTCCCGTATGGACTTGATCGCATTTAGTAAGGAATCATTACTACCCGCAAAATTCCCCCCCGATGCCCCGATGAAGGGTATCCCCAATCTGTCAGCAGCTATGGCAGGTTTAAGCTCTAACCCTTCACAGATTCCTATCTGGTCACGGTGTTTTAACTCTTTAGGCCAATAGATAGCGAGGGGTAACTCACCATTCTGTAACTTTGGCTCAACCCCCCGCGCCCTAGAAGACAGCCATAAGTATTTCCCGTGGTCATTTTCTTTACTATTGGGGTTATACAGCCTTAAACCGACAAATAACCCGTTATGGTCTGGAATTGGCACTAAAATCCCCTTAACGGGATTATTTAACTTCCCACCATCGAAGTTAACCCCCGATAAACCGGGAGAGACAGAAATAGGTAATTTTTGCCATTGGTCAACGGTTCTAAAGTTGGCTATTCTGTCATCGGTCAAATACCGACGGTTTTTTAAGAGAACGCGATCACTATCAGATAGCGTCAATTGATTGAGTATTTTTCTGATTTCTCTATCCCGTTCTATGGGCGACAAGGATCGAGCGTGTCTTTCCCGTTCTAATTGCTTTTCGCGCTCTCGTTGTTCCCTGTATTCCCGGCGCTTCTCATCATTCCAGTTGTCAGCATCCGGCTTGAATGCCCACATATGAAAGCCGTTGGTATCTATTCCCCGATGAAGGTAATCGGGGGGGTTAGCATCCATATCCCGGCAGTGGATCAAGTTAGTTAACAGGGACTGCCGGCAGTCCCGGCGAGCGCCATTACAGATCGGGCATCCTTTTTTTAGGGGTTGAAAGCTTCTACTCATTCCACACCCCCAGAAAAATCAGATTTTTGTACCGTGCTTTTTAGTACCCGTGCCACAAAATTCGCGTCATTCTGGCAATTTATGCCAAAATTAGCCTTTATTCTGCTTATTGCGACTTCTATCGGGCTGGTAATCTTTCTATCGCTTAATTTCTCGCTTTTCCCACGGTTCTGGAGATTTTCTGGAAAATCTCTTGACGTTAAACTTCTATTAGTGCTATACTTCATGGCTATAAGTAAAATATTTTTTTTGAACCGCTTCCAAAGCTTGCAGGCTATGGGGCGGTTAGTTCTTTTAGGCGGCTTCTAAGAATTTTTTGATCATCTCACGGACGATCACCGACTCACTCTCTCCCCATTTTTTAGCCTGTTCCTTGATTCGATTTCTCATAACTGAAGGTATCCGAATGTGCATCCCCTTCATTGGCTCATCTACTCTTCGCGGCATTTATGTCGTCTCCTAATTTCTGATGTTGCCATTGTAGCACGGAAAAGTCGTTAAGTACCTGATTCGTACTAGTCTTATATAAGACTTGCTTAATCCTTAGATAAGTTTTACTTATATAACCTCAAAACCCTTACCGTGACTGAGTTTTGATCCTCAATTCCATTTTCTCAACCCGATTAATAGCGGTAAGATTCCAGATTCCCCCAACAATTTTTGATCAATGGGAGAATCTGGGAATCAAGAAAAAATCTGATAATATTCTTGTTTTGTGGTCATTGTTACTCCTAAATAAATACGGTTTACTGATAACTGATAACTGATAATTAGTCCTCTAATTCCCAGCTATTTTCAATTAATCCCAGATTATCGCTTAGTATCTCTATCACTTGGTTCCCGTCGTTTTCCACCGAGATATTTAGATACAAATCGTCAAACATTGACGACGCTTCTTTTCTGTTTTTTGCCGCGATTGTGACCTCGATTGTGATCGGTAAGATTGCTGTAAATTCCTTCATGTTTCCTCTCCTATTTAGGGGGATTAATCCCCCATTTACTAATAATTAAAGTGAGAATTTCTTTTGAGCGCTTAAGTACAAGGTCGTCGCAACCGTTCGGCGATCCTCACCCTGTAAACCTAAGCTTTCAGATTGCTGTAAGCAATAGCCATAAAGGTCTTTCATTTGGGAGATATAAGAGGCAATCTCGCGCTTTTTATCGGGGTTTAGGAGTGATTGGTCACTATCGCTAGTTTTCTCGCTGTTTTGAGCGATTTTATGGTCATAAACTGGTTTCACGGGAACCGGTTCAACGGGTAAGGGTTGGCCCAGACTGACTAAGTTGGGATCCTCCACTAAGGAATATTTTCCTTTGTTATCTAGAGTTAAAGTTAAGCGAGCATTCCGGATCACGTGCTTTTGGGAGTATTCATCATCCCCACCGCGCCATACGGTCACTTTTTCCCCGTTATCACGCCGAACTGCGTCAATTACGGTTCTCTCACCATATTTTGTCGTTACGCGCCGGGCGCGGTCGGTTGCGAGTGCTTCGATTAGTTGCATAATAGAGATATCCTTTTTTGGATGATAGGCGATCGCTGTTTGATTGGTACTCGGTAGCGGTCGCTTTTGGTTTATATGTATATAATATCCGATACTATATCGGATTGCAATACCTATGTGATTAAACTATATAATAAGTGAACGATAATAGTATCAGATATTTTAATAAGATATTTATCGGAGTTAGTGATAGCATGAATGTAAACCCGATAATATATCTGATATAGTTATTTATGCCTAAAATTAACGATAACGTTGTCCGGGTTGACTTCCGGTGTCCGATCGCAATTTACCAAGCGATCGAGAAATTAGCAGAGGAAAACGGGCAGCCGATACATCATATAAGTGGGAAAGTGCAGATCAGCAGTACCATCATCGACTTATTAAAAACAGGGTTAGCAGTTCACGCCCCGGACTCCCTACCCCAATCGAATGGGGGGAATTTAGCCGATAAGCTATCAGAAAAAATCGATGACGCGATCGAAGCCAAAATGAACGCGGCGATCGCTTCGCTTCGGGCTGAATTGGTAAGAGAAATCGCATCAACGAAAAAATAGGAGTTTAGGCAATGTCTAACGAAACCGTGACCTATTCCTTAGAAGCTGTTCTGACAAGGATTGAAGGGAAAATAGACAGCTACCAGAAAGATGTTAGCCAAAAATTCGACAAAATCGAGGAACGTCTCACAAAGTTAGAAATCGGACAATCGGAAATAAAGGGAGATATTAAAACCTTAGATTCTAAGCTAATAGAGACAGACAAGCGCATTAATGACCTAAATGGACGGTTGAATATTACAAGTAATGCTTTTCTTGGCATTGTCGGAATTTTGGTGACGGGAATACTAGGCATACTCGCAAAAATAGTTTTTTTTCCTAACCCCTGAAACTTTAACCAGTAAAGGTTACTGGTTAAATAAAAATAACTTATCAACCAAAACAATGAAAGCCATAGTATTATCTTTAATCCTTGTCTTGTCGCCCACCGTGGCACTGTCTCTCGATGCTCAAACTCAAGAAATACTTGAGAAAAGAACTTGTCAGTATCTTAAATCTGGACTGACACTAGGGGAAACCGCGAGAGCGATCAGTTCTGCCGTTTTTCCGTACGCAACAGCAAGAGTAGGGACGGGGACAGGATCAGGATCGGAAATACTGTATATTTTGCGCGATGAAATTGTGAGAGGTCAAACAGAAGCAATCCTTAAAAACGCTAAAAAAAGATGTCCAGAGTTTTTTCCGCGTAATTAGCCCTATTTGTACCCTAACCCCTACTCCCTACCCGTGAGGTCACGGGTTTTTAACAATTCTTAATGTGTTGATAATAAATGTTTTCACAAGATGACCGATAACGTTGTACTACTAAATTCCAAACTTTCTCACTTAACCCCGGTTCCCCCTAGCACCGATTGGGAGAGGGTTTTAGGTGATTGGTTAGCTACCAAAAGAAGTAATCACACCCGCCGGGTGTACCAAAAGGATATTGAGAATTTTCTCGCTGATCTGGGTACGGAATTGGGAAAATTCCTATCACTCGATAGGCATGGCGCTTATGCCCTAGTTTCCCGCTATAAGGGGGAACTAATCCAAAAGGGGTTAAAATCAGCAACTATCAACCGTCGGTTAGCTGCTATTAAGAGTTTAGTCGCGTTCTCTTATAATTGCGGGCATTGTGAGTTTATGCTAGAAGCGGTCAAGTCTGAGAAGCTGTCAGCTTATAGAGATACGTCGGGCATTGACCCCGAGACGTTTAAGCGAGTTTTGGGGGGGATTGATCGGGGAACATTAAAGGGTTTTAGGGACCGTGCCTTAATGATGCTTCTTTGGTCTAATGCCCTCCGGCGCTCGGAAGTCAGCAAGGCCAATATTAGCGATTTTGACCCCACAGCCAAAACCTTGAGAATTTTTGGGAAGGGACGGGGGAATCAATCAGAGATTATCTCTCTTGGCAGTGCTACGGTCACGGCCATTGAGTCATGGCTAGAGGCAAGGGGGGAAGTAAACCCCGATAAAGCCTTGTTTTGTTCTGTGAATGCCGGCTATAAAGACGGCCGCCTATCTACTCAGTCTATTTATGATATTGTCAAGGATCGCTGTAAGGATGCTGGTATCAGCAAGGTCATGAGTCCCCATAGAATCAGACATAGCAGTATCACAGCGGCCTTAGAAGCGACTAATGGGGACGTGAGAAGGGTACAAAAGCTATCGAGACACTCTAGCCTTAACACCCTTTTAATTTATGACGACGCGAGAAAATGTCACCAAAAGCAAGTGACCGACTTACTTGATAGTTTGGTTTAGTCCCCAAAAAAACCCCTTCATAAATGCCCCTAAAACCGACGGAAAAAAGTTTTGGGGTGATTCATCATGAGTATTGAGATTTAATCGAGTGCCAATTCTTTAGATAGAGTGCCAATTCTCAAACTGTCCATCTTGGCTAGACATTGACTAGACAATTGGCTATTCTGTGAATAGACAGATAGACAACGGATAGACACTATGGCACGCGATAAACTAATCACCGTTCGGATCGAAGGGGAAAAAAGAGAGGCTTTTAACAACTTGGCAAAAAGCCAAAACACAGACACAGCCTCGCTTCTATATGATTTTATCTCAGGATGTCTAGACGGTAAAATAGACATTGGGATAGTCACGGGCAAGGGGAACCGGATAGACAATCAGCTAGACAGTGACCGGATAGACAGATTAGAGGCAACTACTCAAAAAATAGATGAACGAGTAGGCATAATCAGCAAAAAACTAACCGATTGGGTAGAGGCTTTTGACGACCGCCTAAACGATTGTGATCAAGGATTATCAAGCAAAATGACCAGCTTGGAACATCGCCTAAATACCCTATCTATCCAATTGGATAGTCAAAAAATAGACAGCGAGATAGACAGAATAGACACAGATAGCCAACAGGATAGACAAGGGGAACCCCCCGATATGGAACCACTGATTAAAGAAGCATTGAGATTAGATCATTTAGACGATCAAAATCTGATTGACGCGATAGAGAGTCAGATAGAGGAAAGTACAGAAATAGATAAGTCTGATTATGAGTCAGTCACTTCCCCCCTTCCCCCCGTTGCCACGGTTGAGACTATGGAACCTGACTCAATCGTTGAACCGGACAAGGTCGCGATCGGTCCCGTCCCGGGTGACACTGTTTCAATTGAATCAGTAACGGGTGAGGGTACAGTAAGCAACCGACAAGGCTTAACCAATGACCAATTAAGTAAAAAGATAGGCATACCAACCTCAACTATCGAAAAGTGGAAGGGGAAAATTCGCGAAGGGAAAGAAATCACGTCAACAAAATACCCTAAATTTTTTAAACAGTGGACACTTAATCTTGCTGATAGCCTTTGGTATGAAGTCTAATCACTTCCCAGTAGGAAAATGCCTAATATTAAGTCCTCAAGAACAACGAGATAGCTCTTTTAGGTTCTGTGTGATAAGTTTAACTTACATAGGATCGATCAATTTTTGTGTACTTTGTGTCTTTGTGGTTCATTCCACCCCCTCGCTATGAAGAATGTATCTTAGAATACATTTTACCTACCAAACCCAAGAGAACCACAAGATAAAGAAGTACGGTGAATACAGCATCCATCGCCTAGTTCTAGAGGCTTGGGATTCAATGAAATAATCAAATAATTTCTTATTTTTCTGAAAAATTATGTACACAGACGAATTAATTCAAACAATTTTTGGTGAAGATGCCTTAACGTATATCAAAAATAAAAATAGAGGAGGAACCAACAATAATAAGGGAAAAGAATACGAGGATTTTTTTGCCATATACAAATTGAGCGAAATAGCTAAACAGATAGTTGAAGAAGGCATTGATGCTAAATTTTTTAGTCAACTCAAAACTTTTGTAGATGATTTAGTAATTGATTTTCCAAAATTACGAATACATTATCAATTAAAAAACAAAGAAAAAGGTATTTCTTGGGGAAATTCCGATACATTAAAATCTATCGCTTATGATTTTTACTCGCAGTACAGAATTAATGAAACAATAAAGTTAGAAGAAACTCAATTATGTTTAGTTACCAACAACAAAACACAACAAATTCATCTTAGTAAAACCATTCCTAGCGAAATAAAAAACTACACTTCTGTATTTTATTTTTATTATTCAAAAAACATAAATGAAATAATAGAAGCAATGCCTGATTTTAAGGAATCGATAAGTTATCTATCTGCTTTTGACAGGCCTGAGCCAGACAAAATCGAATGTGTTGCGACCGTTTTATTGGGAGCTTGGTATTCAATAGATACGTCAGAAGTTTCGGTGAGCGAGCTTTTACACAAAGCCCAAACTACCCAGCCATCATACATCCGATTGTTTAGTTCGGATATTGAGCTAGATCCAGGAATGCGAAGTATTTTGGATCGGATTCCCAGATTCCAGTATAATGTCTCTAAGGGATTTTTGCATTGGGATTATGCTGATGGTTTAGATACGGGAACCATATATCATGATATAGAAAGTTCAAATTTCAAAAAAATTCAAGATTTAATCAAGCAATTTCAGCCCACCTCTTTTGAAGACTTGGAGAAGTTTTTAATATGACCAGACAAACATCTAATTTTGTTAACAATGATCGCACAATCCTTACCTACCTTGAAATTTTAGCAAATAAAAGTATTGAACCTGAAAGGTATCGTGAAGTAATGGAACAACTCGGTAATAAGCTCGGGCAAATAATTTTAAATAGAGTTATCGATAGCTCACCCCATAGCCTATATTTAGCCTCTACCGTTGAAGATGCTGATTTTTTAGCAAAAGGCATTATCCTACAGTTAGAGAACCATTTTTCTAACATAGGATATGCTTGTTTTTGGAACAAAAGATTTTCTCCTTTTGGAATTAGCGACTTAAAAGTAGCTCCAATTCTAAAAAAATATCAGGAACCCAGCCCCAGCAATATCGATTATTTGATTATTGTTAAGTCTATTATTTCTGGAGCTTGCGTAGTCAAAACAAACCTTGTCAATTTAATTCAAAAAATTAATCCAGATAAAATTTTAATCGTAGCTCCAGTAATGTATATTAATGCAGAAGAAAAATTAAAAATTGAATTTGAACCAAAAATATCTAATAAATTTGAATTCATATATTTTGCAAAAGATGATCAGCGAACGTCAGACGGTGAGGTGATACCTGGCATTGGCGGCTCTGTGTACGAAAGGCTTGGTTTTCAAGGACAAGATGACAAGAACACTTATATCCCAGAACTGGTTCGATCTCGACGAGCTAGATTAGTCAGCGCTTAGAATTTTTTATAAGGTTTACTACCCTAACCCCGATTAGCTCTGAAACATTTCTCAAGGGTAAAATGCCCAAAAATACGCAATTTTTTCGGTTTTGAGTTTTGAGTATGATTAGTGATTAAGTTGCAATCGCCAAAAGCTGATTAAGAAGCTTATCTCTTATCGGAATAGGTATAAATCCCCATAGGGCGGCCGACTGATTGCGATCGAGTACCTCTAGGATGTTCCCAAATTCCGTTAGGAGTGAGTCCTCACTAGCGGCCTCTAGGTAAACCGTAGCATCATTAATTAGGTCTGTGTCGGTCTGGGTAAGGGTTTCAGCTTGGCCACAATTGCTATATGAATCCTTTATAGTAAATGTGGCCAAGATTTCATCCAAAAATTCCCGGCATCGATTGACCGTAGTCCGTGCCATGCCGGTTACAGTAGAGATCGCACGCTCGGTTATTTTTTGTCCAGATTCCCACAACCGATTAGCAGCCTCACCTATTAGCCGTTTAGTCCGTTCGCTGACACTTTCAGCGAGAGGGGTGATTTCATGCGCTTTACACTGCTTAATCTGGTTAGGGGGGATGAGTCCACTAAAATCATAATCGGTCAAGAGAACAATCTCGAAAATTCGATCCCGGTAAAGATTAGCCCGCGGCCTCCCTGTCTCTTGTTTAATGACTCTCAAAATTTGATGGTGAACATAGCGGTTAAAACCCTCACCATAGGGGTCATTGCCAGTGCCAATAGCGTAATCATGCCGTAGGGATTCTAGATTATGGCATGGTAAACCATCAATGATTAGACGGGTAACACCATCGATCGCATTCGTTCCCTGAGAATTGACAAAATGTCTTAGGCTTGTCTCATCCCCATCATCCTTACAGTGAGACTGGAATCTGATAAAAGCCGTGTTATCGGGGTCGTCTTGCCGGTAATAGTCAAGGATAGCCTTAACCATTCTTTTTTGCTGGTTTCCCCGGCTTATCCCATTACGGCCAAGGTCTGACACTTGGATAAACCTGATATTCTCTGGAATCCCCCCCCCGGTAGTAATTAGATCAATTTTTAGCCCGGTTCGGGCCTCAAGGTTTTCGATCGATTCCGTGGCACTCAAGAAAATGATTTTAGCGGCCTCATTTATAATCGCTAAGAATCGTTTATCAAGGAAAGATACCGATAAAATATGGTTATTAAGGGATAAATAGCCTTTACCTTGCAAAGAATCAATAAATTCAGGTATCCACTGTTTTAATGTCTCATTTTCGGCTTTTTCCGCTAGACTGCTATCCTTTTCGCTGAATGCCTTGCGGACCGATGCCGGCATATCAGCTATTGATTCCCCCATTTCAGAGATTGGATCAAGAAAGCTTAAATCGGGGGTTAATGCTTCTTTTAGCTTGATTAAATCGAGATTGCTAGGAATTAGCCCTAAAAGCTTCTCTCTAATGATTTTACCGTCAAAACCATAGCGATTAGGCTGTTTTTCCGAGAGAAGCTTCTTAATGGTAATCAGTAAAGGCTTAAGAGATAGGAATAGATCATTATCATCCTTTTCCGCTAAGGCCTCAATCGTATCCTTAACATCCTTTTCCCCTACCTTAACTATTTTGGTAGTGTTAGCGCTTAACTCGCTTTCCTCAAACATTAACCCTGTATGGCTGTAATCGTAGCCATTTTCGGGGTCGGTTGATTTAGGGTTAGGTAATGATGCTGGGTGAGCGATTAATCGCTTAGATTGCAATGCAATGGCACGCTTTTGTAGGTAGTCGTAATCCCCCTTACCAGACCGGCATAGCTCAAGGAATTGGCAACCCTTGC
>NZ_BDSM01000040.1:0-1041 GCF_003112475.1 Microcystis sp. 0824
GGCGCGACAATAGTTTCTAGGGAAAAAGCATTCAGAGCCGTTAAGCTTTTGGCGTGTTCCAAGGTGATTGCAAAAATATTCCCCTGCTGATCAAGATCGACCAAGGTATTTTCATTGATTTCTTGAGTCTCGACAATGGGATTGTTATTGAACTCTAGGTATAGAGTATCCGTATCTTGAAAGTAGGTGATTTTCATGGCTGACTTGGGTTATCAAGAGTTTCTAATCTTCTTCTAATAGTGATTCATTTGGTGGGTGATTGCGGTTTTGAGAATTGTCCATGATATTTGAAAGTTAAGCGACAGCAAAGCCTGTATAGGGTCTAATTTCAGGGGATTTAAAGGCTAAAATAATCTGGTTTTGAGGGATTCCCGCAGCTACTAATTCATCGGCAATACCATCCTCAGTTCCGTCGTGTTGAATCCAAATTTTTTGATCAATAATATCAATATGTAATAGGGTTCCGTAGATTCGATAACCATTTTGCCAACCTGTTTCAACCAATAAATAGCGATCGCGGGTTTGATCTAGGACTAATTCGATTTGGATTTGGTGATCGGTGTCGAGGAAGTCGGCATAATCTTGGAATGTTTTTTCAATAATTTGCCGATATTGGGCAATTAAGGAAGCCATCGTACAATTACCTCCTGGTTGGGATCAAAACTAAATAACTCAATAATACCATCTTCAATTAAGGTTTGACCTGCTTCTTCTTCAAATACTGTTTTGCAGGTGTTTTCGCTAACAGCCAAAAATAGTTTATATTCGGGATAATAACGCCTTAAAAGATGGGTATAAACGACAAATTAACCAACTGCTTATTCAAGGTCTTTCATATCAGAGGGACGAGTAAAGCTCTTAATTTCAACGGCTATTTTTTCTGTTCCCTTTTCTGCGGCTAATAGTCTTTCTGCTCCCAAATCAACAAACAGGTTTTTACCTCTTGCTAAACGAATCCGTAGGGGGTCATGGGTAATTGTCCAGCTGTCTTTGATTAGGGCGTGTTTTACACAGTCATGGAAAATATCTTTGGCAGGCATT
>NZ_BDSM01000041.1:0-531 GCF_003112475.1 Microcystis sp. 0824
GGTGTGTTCGGCGGTTCCTTGTTCTCCGCGATGCACGGTTCTCTAGTAACTTCTTCCTTAGTGCGTGAAACCACTGAAATCGAATCTCAGAACTACGGTTACAAATTCGGTCAAGAGGAAGAAACCTACAATATCGTTGCCGCTCACGGTTACTTCGGACGTTTAATCTTCCAATACGCTTCTTTCAACAATAGCCGCTCTCTGCACTTCTTCTTAGGTGCTTGGCCGGTAATCGGTATCTGGTTTACGGCAATGGGTGTTAGCACCATGGCGTTTAACCTCAACGGTTTCAACTTCAACCAGTCGATTCTCGATTCTCAAGGTCGTGTAATCGGTACTTGGGCCGATGTGTTAAACCGCGCTGGTATCGGTATGGAAGTAATGCACGAGCGCAACGCTCACAACTTCCCCTTAGACTTAGCTAGTGGTGAACAGGCTCCTGTAGCTCTGACCGCTCCTGCTATCAATGGTTAATTCCTAGTCTGAACGAAAAGGCACTCCCGCGAGGGGGTGCTTTTTTGTTGTTAGAAT
>NZ_BDSM01000042.1:0-53877 GCF_003112475.1 Microcystis sp. 0824
TACTTGACTATTATCCCATTTTCCTTGACTTTCATCGTAGCGATAACCTAAAGTTTGCCAGAGCAATTTATTAACGGTTTCGTCGTCAATTTCATCGTTAATAATCGCCCAAATTGTCTCTATATTTAATTCTGGTAGTTCCATAATCAAGTGAATGGGTGATGGGGTGTGGGGTGTGGGGTGTGGGGTGTGGGGTGTGGGGTGTGGGGTGTGGGGTGTGGGGTGTGGGGAGAATAAATAAAATAATCTCCTATCTCCTGACTCCTGATAACTGACAAGGTTAACGGCTAAAATAACTGGTAAACAACATCATTTATCTTTGCGCCTAACCTAGCCTATTTTGCCTCCTTCTAACGCCAAAATTATTTTTATTTTAACTATCGGTGTGGTGTCGGTTTCTGCATCGGCAATTTTTATCCGGTTAGCGATCGAAGCGGTAGGTAATGCTACGATCGCATTTAGTTTATTTTTAGCAACTTCTCGTCTGATATTGGCTTCTGTTGTCCTAATTCCGAACTGGTTGACCTTATCACGCCAAAAAGTCCCTGTTCAAGCCTATTATTACGCAGTGGGGGCAGGATTTTGTTTAGCTCTCCATTTTGCTACTTGGATTACTTCTCTATCCTACACATCGATCGCCGCTTCTACCACTTTAGTCACCACTAATCCCCTCTGGGTTTCCCTGTTGGGTTGGTGGTGGTTTCGAGAAAAACCGACTAAATTAACCTTTATCGGCATTTTTGTGGCTCTAACGGGGGGATTATTGATTGTTTTAGCCGATCGAGATGTCAGTAGTTCTTATCCTAACCCTTTATTGGGCAATAGCTTGGCTTTAATTGGGGCAATTCTTGTCAGTGGTTATATTCTCCTCGGACGGGAAGCACAAAGAAAGGGCTTAAATATTAAGAATTATATAACTGTAGCCTACACTACCGCAGGATTAGCTTTATTACCTGCTATTTTTTTATTTGGTCAAGGTTACGAAAGCTATCCCCTATCCGTGTATGTTTATGTGTTAATGATGGCGATTTTTCCGCAATTAATCGGTCATACGAGCTTTAACTGGGCTTTGCGATGGGTAGCACCGACAATAGTAACCATGGTAATTTTATTAGAGCCAATCGCCGCTAGTCTGTTAGGAGTGTTCATTTTTGGTGAAATACCAGCCCAAGAAGTCATTTATGGCGGATTAATTCTGTTAATCGGCGTAGGAATTGCTATTTTAGGCGGATAAGCTGTTAGTGTATCTAAATTACTGGTTAAATGTAATCTCGATCGCCAATTGTGATCACAGACAAAAGCTAGATTAGTGTACAATGCTAACAGCATGGGAGTTTAAGTAGGTAGATCTTAAAAACTTGCGGATGCCCCCCTTATCAAGGGGGGATTAAGGGGGGATCAGCACCCCCCTTATCAAGGGGGGATTAAGGGGGGATCGGCACCAAAATCCATCTTCAATTTAATTATAATCAGCTACTTAGACAATCTGACTCAATTGAAAAATAGGGTTTTTTGGGAATTAATTCCCTGACTAAAGTTAGAAATATTCGATTATCTGGGTACTCTGTAGTTGAGATATAAAAAAGCCAGTAGTTTTCAGGAAAAACTGGGGGGGGGTTGAAAAGTGAAATCAAAAGGGAAGGGGATACAGTCAAAACTGTCATCATCCGAGTCGGGTTTCTCGATGTTAGAAGTGATGATTGCCATTTTTACTATTACCGCTTTCTTAACAGGAACCCTACAGTTAATGGCGTTCACTGCCTTATATAAAGTTCGGTCAGAAAGACAGGCTCAAGCTAACTTTTGGATTCAAGAAGATTTTGAGGATGTCAAATATTTAGCTTCGACTTTAGATGTTAATGACAATGATGATAGCGTCAATGCAGATAATCATGATCTCGATCGTTTTAGTGAAATATATCCTAATGTTTGCTCAGATATAAATCAAGGTTATGCCAGAGAACTCAGAAGGCGTTTACCCTCCCAGGATCCAAATTTTAGAGATCCTGAACCTCCTCCTGATCCTGATGATTATGCTATTCCCGCTAGTGATTTTGATTTACCTCAACTACCATTATCACGAGAATCAAGACCATTACCACCATTAGCAGAAACATTAGTTGCAACACGAGAAATTGTAGGTAAAAACTATTCTCTCTATCGAACTTTTCCTGATGATTTTGAAGAAGATAATCATCCTGATCCTTCTATCATAAGCACAGCCCAGATAGATAATCCCCATCGTCTCCGTATAGAGTATAAGGTGAAGTTAGCTGATGGTGAAATAGCTAATGACTATCAAACTCAAGAAAGAGACGAAAGAAACGAAGAAGAAGGAAAATTTCTTGCTAAAAGTTCTGTCGAGGTGATTCCCGATGCGTCGTTTAAATGTCCATAAAAATCAGGGTTTTACCCTGTTAGAAATTTTGGTAGCTTTGGCAATTACGGGAATTCTTGCCGCCTTAACTGGACCTAATTTATCAGCTTGGTTAAATAGCAATAAAGTCCAAGAAGCCACCGATTCTATACAATTAGCCCTAGAGAATACCCAAGGACAAGCTATGCGTCGAGGGAGAAGTTGCACGATTAATTTTACTAACCCGACTGGTACTAATCCCACGGTTTACTCGCAAATAACCGCCAGTGAAGAGGATTGTTTAAAAGAGGGTTCCCTAATTTTGCCAGAGGAAATGTTGATGGAAGAGGGTCGCCTCAGTCTGCCGCAGGAAATATTTATGGTGGTGAATAATTTTCCCACCCTGGGCAGCAGTCCGGGGATTCGCTTTTCCTTTCGGGGTCATGTGCCAGATTTAACCTTTGTTCCGCCGCAAAACCAAGCGATAATCGTATTATATCCCGCCGCCAATGCCACCGCCGATCCCTATCCCAACCAAGAAAAAAAATGTCTAGTTATCGCTTCTATGTTAGGAATAGTTAAACAAGGTACTTATACTGGAACTTCTCTAACTAACCTCGATGCTCGTCAATGTGAAATCCGTCTCGATGGAACCCAACCTTAATCAGTTATCAGTTATCAGTTATCAGGTGTGAGTTATCAGTTACCAGATGTGAGTTATCAGATGTGAGTTACCAGATGTGAGTTTTTAGTTTACTGATTACTGTTTACTGATTACTGATTACTGATTACCGATTACTTTTGATTGCTCAAAAATAGTCGTAATTTCAATAAACTGAGAGTTTGACCGAGATTGAGGGGAAGGAGAGAAATGCCTTCTAAACGGGATTGTAACCAACCATCGCCCCAATACCATTCGTGATAGCCATCGATACCTTGACTCAAAAGCAAGCGTAAACACTGGTCATCGGCCGATAAAACCTGATGTTGTACGGGAATTAAACCTAACCAAGAGGTAAAAGTCAAACCTTCCTCTAATTTATCGGGTAGATTAGGCGAGAGCATTTGCGGCCACAGCCATTGACGGAGATGAGCAGTTTTGAGCAAACTATCCCGGATAGCCTGTTCACTGGCCGAGATTTCGATACGCAGCTGACTTTGTTGAAAATTGCCGAACATATTATTGTCTGATAATTTTTGTTAAGTTAGTTAAAGAATAACCAAAAATCGGGACAGCGTTTTCCAAGGATAACAGTAAGTAGTATGGCAGATAAATTAATCCGCGCCACGGCCGCCGATGGGGGAATTAGAGTAGTAGGAGTGATTACCACCCGTTTAACCGAAGAAGCTCGCCAAAGACATCAATTATCTAACGTAGCCACCGCCGCTCTCGGTCGCACGATGGCATCGGCTTTACTCCTGGCTTCCAGTTTAAAAAAACCCGGTTCTAGGGTCAATATTCGCATTAAAGGCGACGGACCCCTGGGGGGTGTTTTGGTTGATGCCGGACTCGATGGCACGGTGCGGGGTTATGTGGACTATCCCCAGGTGGAATTACTCCCCAATGCGAAGGGTAAATTAGATGTGGGTCGCGCAGTGGGTAACAAGGGTTATGTGCGAGTCTTACGCGAAGAAAAAGGCGAGGGGAGAAATGAACTTCAAGAAAGCATCGTCGAGATAGTTTCTGGGGAAGTGGGGGAAGATATCGCCTACTATCTAGACCAATCGGAACAAATTCCCTCCGCTTTGCAAGTGGGGGTTTTTGTCGGTACGACCACAGGAGTAACGGCAGCTGGGGGAATTTTATTACAAGTTCTCTCCAAAGAAGCAGCCCGGGATGAGGTCTTGGTGGCTCGTTTAGAGTCGAGATTGCGAAAATTAACGGGATTTACGCCCCTTTTACGCGCAGGAAAAGGACTAGAAGATATTTTTCAGGAACTTCTCGGAGATATGGGTCTAGAAATTTTTCCGGCTGTGCAGCTGCTGCGTTTTGATTGTGATTGTTCTTTTGAACGGGCCCTAGGAGCTTTAAAATTCCTCGGGGTCGATGAATTAAAAGACATTATCGAAAAAGATAAACAAGCGGAAGCCATCTGTGAGTTTTGTCGGGAAGTGTATAATGCCAACGAGACACAATTAATCGAATTAGTCCAGTCTCTACAGGCTGAATCTTGCTGAGAAGTCGGGCAATGAGCGCCATTAGGGTAAAATCTATCTAAAATACCTGTCGGGGAGTCGTGAATGTTTAAAGGAAAAGAATTAACCAAAAATCTAGTCAAACGAGAATCGATTGACTCCCTGACTCGTTGGCCAGAGAAAACTAAATCTTTTCTTTTTCTCTTTTGGTACCGATACCAGCATCGTTTCACCTGGAAAGTTTGGGCGGCTTTATTTGTGGTGGTCTTTGGCGGTGTTGGCTTTCTCGCCACTTGGCAGTTATTCAATATGCAGAAGTCGCCCAATTGCCCCAAAATCTTCTGGCCCATTGCTTCTGCCTCCCTGCGTCTCTACTGCGCTCAACTTTCCGCCGATAGTCGCACCGTGGCAGGTTTACTCGAAGCAATTGCCCTAGTGGAAGCTTTACCCGAAGACCATACTTTGCGATCGCAAGTTAATCAACAGGTGGAAGAATGGGCGCGAGATATCCTGAATTTGGCGGAAAAAGACTATCAAGCGGGAAATTTAAAGCAGGCAATCGCTAAAGCTCGTCAAATCCCCAATAATATGGCAGTAGCGGCAATTATTGAAGAAAGAATCGCTAAGTGGCAAGGAACTTGGACGGAAGGCAACGAGATATTAAGCAAACTAGAGGAAAATCTCCGCGCTTCCAACTGGAATCAATCTTTCCGTCTAGCAGTGGATTTATTAAACTTAAATAACGAATATTGGGCAACGGTTAAATATAATGAAGCGCTCGCTAAAATTACCGTCGCCCGGGAAGATAGCAGTAAATTAGATAATGCCTTTAATCTCTTTGCCCGGGGCGGTCTCGACAATTGGTTCAAAGTCATCGAAGAAGCTAGAAAAATTCAAGCCAGCAGTTATGCCTATCAGGAGGCACAAAAATTAATCGGGAAAACCGAGGATAAACTGAAAGAATACGCCGAAAGATTAATTGAGCGGAAGCAATGGCAAGCTCTCAGGGATTTGGCTAACGAAAGCCCCAAAGACCTCAAAATTAAAGCAGATGTCAGCGATTGGTCTGTCTTGTCCGAAGCGGCCTTAGATGCGGAAACTGGCACGGTGGACGGATTGGAAGCTGGCATACTGGGACTAGAAAAAATCGACCCTTCTCGACCCCTCCATCAAACGGCCCTGGCGATGAGGGAGCGCTGGCAGTTACAGGTACAGGATGTAAAAATACTGTCTGAGGCTAGAGATTTAGCACAAGCAGGTACGATCGAACAGTATAGCGCCGCTATCGCGAAAGCGGGCGAGGTTCCCCCGAATAATCCCCTCTGGTCGCAAGCACAGCAGGAAATTGGCTCTTGGAATCGTCAAATACAAGTGATTGAAGACCGGCCGATTTTAGAACGCGCCCAAGAAATTGCTCTCCCCGGCGATATTAATTCCCTCAGTAGCGCTATTATTCAGGCCCGGGCCATTGGTAAAAATCGGGCCTTATACCGGGATGCTCAACGGGAAATTCGCGGCTGGCAAGTGCGGATTGAACGCATGGAGGATCAACCCATTTTAGATCAGGCTCAAGCTTTGGCCAATCTCGAAGACTATAGCACAGCCATCGAAACTGCCAATCAAATTCCCCCCGGTCGCGCTCTTTCCTCGGAAGCGTCCCAAAATATCCGTCGTTGGCGCCGAGAGTTGCGGGCCCGTCAAAATCTCCAGCAGGCTAATCAATTAGCGGCGACGGGAACCCCAGAAGGTTTAACCCGGGCGATTGCTTTAGTTACCAATATTTCCACTAAAACCGATGCGGGTGTGCAACGGACTGAATTGCTGGAACGTTGGAGTTATCAGCTTTTGTCTTTAGCCACAGACCAAGCTAATAATGGTCGTTATCTGGAAGCTATTCGCCTTGCTGAATCCGTATCCCGGGAAAGTACCGCCTACAGTTCGGCTCGCTCCCAAATGCAAGGCTGGCGCAATATTCTCCAACCCCCGGCCCCACCGCCAATAGTTGAATCGACTCCCCTTTCCCCAGAGTCCCCGATAGAAACACCAAGTCCGGGTCAATAATCAGTTTTAGAGGCTGTTTTTGCGGTGTATTACCCCTAAAAAAGTCCCTCATCCCTATTGGTCTGTCCAGTTAAATCTGTATTGTAAAGTTTTATAAAAAATATATGCAAATAACTGCAAACAACTGCTAATATGGTTAGTACAAGTTTACATTGCAGTTCACATGAAACTATCAGATTATGCTAAGAAAAAAGGGATCAGTTATGACACTGCTTGGAGAATGTGGAATCGAGGGCAGTTACAAGGAGAACGTCTTCCTACAGGAACAATTATTATTTTTGAAGATGACCGTTTTTGCGGTGAAAATAAAGTAGCTATTTATGCGCGAGTTTCTAGTTCAGAAAATAAATCTAACTTAGAGACTCAGGCAAAAAGATTGGAAGCTTATTGTATTGCGAAAGGCTATCAAATTGTTCGAGTAGTTAAAGAAGTAGGAAGTGGAGTCAATGATCATCGAAAGCTATTATTAAAACTTCTAGAACAAACTGATTATAATTTGATTGTCGTAGAACATAAAGATCGTTTAAGCAGAGTAGGGTTTAATTATCTGAAAGTTCTTTTAACTCAAACAAATAGAGATATAGAGGTCGTTAATCTAGCAGAAGAAAGAAAAGACGATTTAATGCAAGACTTCGTGAGCATAATTACCTCATTTTGCGCTCGATTATACTCATTAAGACAACGAAATAGAAAGACAGAATGTTTAATTAAATGCCTTGAGGAGAATGATGAAATTAGTTCAAAAACATCTAATTAAATTTAATCACAAAAATTATTCAGTCATTGATAAATTAGGATTTTTATCGAAGAATCTGTATAATTGTGCTGTTTATTTAAACCGTCAAGTTTTCTTTTCACATCAACCATTTTTAACAATGACTGAGTTACATCATGCCTTAAAAATGAGTCCAGATTATCAAGCCTTACCCGCCAAAGTAAGTCAGTTAGTATTAAAGCAAGTAGAAAAAACCTTTAAATCCTACCAAAAAGCGAAAGAACAATACAAAAAATCGCCAGATAAATTTACAGGAGAGCCTAAGTTGCCAAAATACAAAGACAAGGAAAAAGGTAGAAACGTTTTAACTTATAACTATCAAGCCATTTCTAAAAAAGCGTTGAAGCAAGGTTTAATCAAGCTATCAGGGACTAATTTAGAATTTAAAACTAATTTAAAGGAAGTCTTAGAGGTCAGGATTATTCCTAAATTGGGTGCTTATTGTTTAGAGATTGTCTATGAACAACCATCCTCATCAAGTCAAGAGGGAGAAAGATATGCTTTTATCGATTTAGGCTTAAATAACCTAGCTGCTGTTACCTCTAATATTCCCGAATTTCAGCCAACTTTAGTATGTGGAAAAGCCTTAAAATCCTGCAATCAAAAGTACAACAAGACACTAGCTAAACTCAAATCGGAATTACCCAGTCTACAGAAGACCAGTAAAAGAATACAAGGTTTAACTTTAAAGCGTAATTGCCAGGTGGATTATTACCTCCACACCGCTAGTAAATATATTATTGATAAATTACTAGCTCATCAAATTAACCTTTTAGTTATTGGTCATAATCAAGGCTGGAAACAAAACATTAATATTGGAGATAGAAATAACCAGTCATTCGTAAATATTCCTCATTCAAGGTTGATCGAACAACTTACCTATAAAGCAAATTTAGTAGGAATAGAGGTCAAAACAACTAATGAAAGCTATACCTCTAAATGTAGTTTCTTGGACTTAGAGTCTATTCAAAAGCAAAAAAGCTATTTAGGCAAGAGAATTAAAAGAGGACTATTCAGAAGCTCGTCGGGTTATTTCTATGGAGCAGATATTAATGGTTCCTTAAATATTGGAAGAAAGGTAGTCGGAGAGGCCGCCTTTAGCGGGAATCCGATAGAGAGGTTCGTAGTTAACCCAGTACGGGTCAAAGCGTACAAAGCTAATTCTAGATGCAATATTTGCGTACAGAATTAGTAACTATTATACTAAATCCTGTTTACAAGGTATAGGAGGGCGGGGGAGCGGGGAGAAACAATCCATAACTTGGGAGTTCATCGCACTATTAAAAACCGACTTAGTATAAATTGCCAAAAAATACCCAAGCCAATTTTTAAAAGATAATAAGTAGGTAGGCGTTAAAAATTATCAAACACCCCCCTTATCAAGGGTGGATTAAGGGTAGGGTTGATTCATGAATCAACCCTACTATGAATTAACCCTAGGGATGAAGGGGGGATGAAGGGGGGATAAATCTTCAATTTAATTATAACCACTTACTTAGGTGTTATGAATTAAATTAATCAATCAAGCAAAAAACATATCTCCGTAATTTCTATGAGAGCAAGTGAGGTACTGGATTTATATGCCAAAGGGAAACGCGATTTTACAGGAGTAAAATTAAAAGGACAGTGTTTTCACGGAAAGAATTTATCGGGGGCTAATTTTAGTAAAGCGGATATCCGTGGCACTAATTTTCAAGGGGCTATTTTAGAGAAAACTAAATTTACCGAGGCTAGGGCAGGATTACTAAAGCGCGGTCGGCTACAATTAATCTTAATTTCTTGGTTAATAGCGGTTGTCTGTGGCTATATGTGGGGATTAGCCGGTTATTATCTAGCTTTAATGCTGGTCACAAATGTCACCCTATTTAAAATCATTGGTGCGGTGATAATTACGATTTTATCTCTAATTTACGGAATATTTTATCGTCAACGAGTTGGGGGATTGCCCTTAGTTTTATCCTTAATTTTTGGCCAAGCAATAAGTTTTATTCTAGCAATTTTTATCAGCTTAGTTTTCACTTTATTAACAGGAATTATACTAGCTTTTCAAGGAGCATTAGCAGGGATAGCCGTGATGAATGGAACTTTTTCTATAGCTTTGATGGTTGGGGTTTGTGGTACTTTATTCACCGCTTATCTGGCCTGGTTATCCCTAGAAGAATCGGGAGAAACGATCACGAAATCCATGGCAATTGCTTTTTTAGCCAGTAAAGGTACAAATTTTTGCGGGGCAAATCTCCAAGAAGCCGATTTCACGGGAGCGCAGTTAAAAGCCACTGATTTAAGGGCAAAAGATTTAACTAGAACTCGATTTTATCTGGTATCGGGCATCGAGCGAGCGCGTTGGGAAAAGACAATTCTGGACGAAGTTGCGATTAGAAATCTTCTGGTTACTGGTCAAGGGGAAAATAAAGCTTATATTGGCTATAATTTTCGCAGACTAAATCTTTCCGGGGTTAACTTCAAAAATGCCAATCTCACTAGGGCAAATTTCAGCGAGGCGAATTTAGCCTACGCTAATCTAGAAGGGGCAAATTTAGCCCATAGTAACGTGATGAGAGCCAATTTACAGGCAGCCACCCTGACGGGTGCTTGTATCGAAGCTTGGAAAATCGCCGAAAATACCAATTTAGAAGGGGTTGATTGTGATTATATCTATTTAGTCGAGTCCGAGGGAGAGCGTCGTCCCAGGGAGGGAGAATTTGGCGAAGGGGAATTCCGACAATTGGCCCTGGAGCAGCGAAAATTGTATATTGACGAATAGGATAACTGCTAGACAAAGCTAAAATTGCGGCGCCGAGGCGGACAATTAGAGGGATAATAAGACCAGCCCTAACACCTATCCCCCGACTGGTAACTGATCACTGATAAGCGATGGTGAATATTTCTAATCAAGTTATACCCAATCGGGGACTAGCGCCCCAGGCAAAAGCCTCCGATGTCCAAATCCTAGCGGCGATCGATATTGGTACGAATTCGGTTCACATGGTAGTAGTGAAAATTGAACCGTCTTTACCTGCTTTTACGATTATTGCCAGAGAAAAGGATACAGTCCGTCTGGGCGATCGAGATAGAAAAACTGGTAAATTAACCCTAGGGGCCATGGAAAGAGCGATCGCCGCTTTAAAACGCTGTCACGATCTAGCTATTAGTCTCCAGGTGGATCAGATTATTGCCGTTGCCACCAGCGCCACCCGGGAAGCGGCCAACGGCGACGAGTTTTTGGCTTTAATCGAGAAAGAAGTCGGTATTTCTGTAAATCTCATCTCCGGACAGGAGGAAGCTCGCCGGATTTATCTCGGTGTCGTCTCGGGAATGGATTTCCAAAATCAAGCCCATATTATTATCGATATCGGTGGTGGTTCCACGGAATTAATCTTAGCTGATAGTCAAGAAATTCGCTTTCTTAGTAGTACCAAAATCGGCGCGGTGCGTTTGAGCCAAGATTTCATCACTACCGATCCCATTAGTCCCACAGAATTAGCCTATTTAAGGGCATACACCCGCGGAATGTTAGAGCGAGCAGTGGAGGAAATTAAACATCATTTACAGGTGGGAGAAGTGCCGCGTTTAGTGGGAACTTCTGGCACGATCGAAACTTTGATGACTATCCATGCTTTGGAGAAATTGGGTGAAATTCCCAATCCTTTAAATGGTTATCAATTAACCCGCAAAGATGTCAAAGAATTGGTCAAACGTTTCGCAACTTTGGACTACCATCAAAGGCTGGCAATTCTGGGGATGTCCGATAAACGGGCCGAGATAATTCTAGCTGGTTCGATCGTGCTTTTGGAAGCGATGACCATGTTAGATGTTGATAGGTTAGTTCTCTGTGAAAGGGCCCTGCGAGAAGGGGTGATCGTCGATTGGATGCTGACGCACGGTTTAATTGATAATCGGTTACTTTATCAGAGTGAAATCCGTCAGCGCAGTGTCTTGAAAATAGCGAAAAAGTATCAAGTTAATTTAGAATCTGCTGAGAGAATAGCGACATTTTCCCTGTCTTTGTTCGAGCAAATTCAAGGACAATTACATTCTTGGAATCAGGAGGCTAAAGATTTATTATGGGCGGCGGCTATACTGCATAATAGTGGTTTATATGTTAGTCATGCTGCCCATCATAAACATTCCTATTATTTAATTCGTAATGGTGAACTGTTGGGCTATACGGAAATAGAGTTAGAAGTTATCGCTAATATCGCTCGTTATCACCGCAAAAGTAAACCGAAGAAAAGGCACGATGATTTTATGAAATTAACGGAATACTATCAGTATATGGTCAGACATTTAAGTGCTATACTGCGCTTGGCTGTGGCTTTAGATCGGCGACAAATAGGAGCGATTAAAAAAATTGAATGTAAGTACGACCCTGAATATAGAACCCTACATCTGCATCTTTTCCCCAATAATGCTGAAGATGATTGTGCTTTAGAATTGTGGAGTTTAGACTATAAAAAACCTGTTTTTGAGGAAGAATTTGGGGTGAAAGTAGTGGCAACTTTAGCATTTTTACCCTGAAATCATGAGCGGTGATCGGTTATTGTTGACTACCGATGGTAGCTTGAAATCGGCAAGATGGGAATTTTCGAGACTTTTTACCTATTATTCTAGGTCAAGATTATCGAACGAGGTAAATTGATAATTTTTGTTGATAGTCAAGCAAAAAAAACGTTAAAAACTGCGAAGTTACTGTTATAATCCAGAAGGAATAGGATCGCAGGAAGAAAAGGAGCAGAAAAACTTGTTGCAATTAGCCAAAATTAGCCGCTCAATCGCTCTGGGTTGCTTGGGAACAATACTAACTAGCTTTCCTGTTCTCTCGGCCGAGAGAATCACTTTTATCTTAGCGCCCTTTAGTCGTACCCTAGAAATTAGTTCCCTAGAAAACTTTGCCAAAACTGGCAGAATTGACGCTAATATAAGACAATATTTAGGTAATACAACCGCCGAACAACAAAAAGAATTTCGGCAAGCTTTAACCACAAGCAAAGAAGTTAATCCAGTCCTGATCTCGCGCTTTTTTAACACCAGAATGGGGGAAGATATACTAACCCTTTTAGGGGAACTGATCATGATTCAAGGGGGTATTAATGGTAAATTTGCCCTGCGTTCTGCCCTAGTTAAATCAGCTTTTGAACCGGGAGGGGTAACTATTCTTAATCTGCTGCGTAATCTGCCCACTAATATGCAGATTGATGTGACAAAAGTGCAAAGATTAGCCCGGGCGATCGATGTTGTCCTGAAAGCCACCAGAGTGTTTACGGAAAAGGTGGCGCAATTGTCCTTAGAAGAAGCTAAAAAGGCTGGTGAAATTAATTTTACGGCCATGACCGACCCCCGACAACCAGGAGCCCAACAAGTGGAACAGATGCGGCTGGATTTAACCGATAGCCGTCGTCAGAGGGAACTTTATCTGATCATTGTGAAACCCAAGGGGCAATTAACCCAGAAAACCCCCGTTATCGTCTTTTCCCACGGTTTAGCTTCCCGTCCCGAAGATTTTGTCCGACAAGCAGAACATTTGGCTAGTTACGGTTATCTCGTGGCCATGCCCCAACACCCCGGCAGCGATACCCTACAGGTACAGAATCTACTCGCCGGTTTATCGCGGACGGTTTTTTATACCAACGAATTTGTCAATCGTCCATTGGATATATCTTTTGTGATCGATGAATTGCAAAGACGCAACGCGGGGGAATTTCAGGGGAAATTAGATGTAGATAATGTGGGAGTTGCTGGGCATTCCTTCGGCGGTTATACAGCCTTAGCTGTAGGTGGAGCGACGATCGATTTCGAGAATTTACAACGGGACTGCCAAAGAAGATTAGCTTTTCTCAATGTCTCCCTCTTGCTGCAGTGTCGTGCTTTGGATTTACCCCGAGAAGAATACAACTTTCGCGATCCGAGAATAAAAGCGATTTTTGCGGTTAATCCGTTTAATTGGAGTATTTTTGGGGCTAAAGGACTGGCTAAGATCGAAATTCCCACTTTTGTGGCAGCAGGAACCTACGATCCCGCTACCCCTGCTATTTTTGAACAGGTGCGCTCTTTTCCCCTGCTCAATACCGAAAATAAATATTTAGCTCTGATTGAAGGTCAAGCTCACGTCGATTTTTCGGTACTAGATGCGGGAATTAACGAAGCGATCGAATCCGTAGCCGATCTTACCCTGCCGGCACCATATCTGATCGATAGTTACGCCCATTCCCTATCTTTGGCCTTTTTTGAGGTGTATATTCGCAAAAACCCCAGCTATAAACCTTTTTTACAGGCGGCCTATTCCCAATATCTCAGTCAAGGCCAGGAGTTTAGATGTTTTCTGATTACCCGCGCTTCCTCGGCTGCTTTAGAACAACTGATCAAAGATTTTGTTGCTCAAAATGTCCGTTAATCAGTTATCAGTTATCAGTTATCAGTTATCAGTGTTCAGTCATCAGTTATCAGTTAACTGATAACTGAAAAAATTACCACCTCCTAGTCCCAATTGATAATTCATAATTCATAATTCATAATTTATGTTTGTTGAGGGCGTTTAAGTAGTAATTGGATAGCCAAAAGAATTAAACCAATGGTGACAAAAATAAAAATAAAGGTTCCTAGAGAAGCTAAACCAAAAACTAAAGTCCGGACAGCGCTGCCAATTCTCAAGGCGATCGGACTGTGAGCAACCATCGGTTTTGAGTAAAAAGAATGACCGATCGCTGCTGTAAGATAATAGAGAATTGTCCCCAGTGCTGCCGAAATTGCCGCACCAACTAAACAGCGAGTAGGAGTAACTTGTTTGGTTTCTAATTCTGTGGTCATTACTTTTTAGTTCTCAAATATTGTCTAGGGTGAACTACTCTCAAGGTGGTTGAGAGTAGTTTACTTCTTTTCCCAGCATTTTACCCGACTAGGACCAAGGATCGAGGGCGGAAGGAAAAGAAGTATTGACTTGCGAGGAGACGATCAGATCCTGATTTGTTTCTATTTCCCGTTTTAACTGTTCCCAATCGCCGGGGTCGGTTAACTCCTCATAAACAGGGGCAGCGGAAATGATCTTTTCCTTGTCCGATGACCAGTTTCGGGAAGGAAGAACTGAATTAGTCAAATCAGGCAGCTCCTGGTCGAAAATAGTCTGATTTGCGCTCTTAGGCGAATTTTTGGGGAAATTTAGGCTAATTTCTTGCTTTAATGACTGTAATTCACCATTGAGAGCTTTTAATAACTGCTCAATCGCCTCGATTCTTCCGAAAACATCCGGGGGAATCTCAGGATTATTGACAGGAAAGAGGGAGGGTAAAGTTAATTTATCGGCCATGACGCGGTCGATTTCCTCTAGGGTGGTATAACCTTGGCGGACTAATTCCAAACCGTAGGCGAGGAGAGACTTGAATCCTGCCTGTGTTGCCACTTTTTTGAGCATATCGGCGGGTTTATTCTCAGCGATGCAAGTTTTGAGGTCAGGGGTAATCGTAATCACTTCAAAGACCCCAATCTGGGACTGATAACCGATGCCGTGACAATGACGGCATAATTTCCCTTTTTCCCGCGCTTGGATGATTTCTTCGGCAGTGAGGGAATTAGCTTTATAAAAGCTGTATTGAGCAGCTTGGGCGGGAGAAAGACCAAATTTAGCTAATTCCTCCCTTTTTGGTTGATGTTTCAGCCGACAAACCTGACAAACCCGTCGCACCAGTCTTTGATTGATCACTCCAACTAGGGTATCGGCGACTAGGGCCGGCTCCGCTAATTGATTGAGGCGAGCGATCGCTGCAAAGGCACTATTGAGGGGTAAACTAGAAATAACTAAATGTCCTGTCAAAGCCGCTTCTAGGGCATGGGTAAGGGTGGAAGAATCCGCCAGATGATCGATGCCGATGATATCCACATCTTGATTCCGGAAAGAGGGCAAAATCGAGCCATAATCTTGACCTTGACCATCAGCGATTTCCACTTGGGTAATACCGTTAAGGCCGCGTTCGATCGAGGTTTCCACGGTGGCGATATTAACCTCGCCCTGGTTTCGATGGGCTAGTAGAGAATAGAA
Organism: Microcystis sp. 0824; assembly: GCF_003112475.1. Taxonomy (NCBI): domain Bacteria; kingdom Bacillati; phylum Cyanobacteriota; class Cyanophyceae; order Chroococcales; family Microcystaceae; genus Microcystis; species Microcystis sp. 0824. The sequence continues at coordinate 15,358 of NZ_BDSM01000042.1, forward strand.
ACTGGTGGAACAACCGCCTCCGGCCGGTGCGGTGAGCAGAATCAACCCCGCTTGGCGCTCGATCATGGTGCGTACCAGTTTACAGGTTTCTTGGCTAGTAATCAACTCATCGAGGGGCCAAAGAGGGGATCGAGAATCAAAAACGCGCAGGAGAATTTTTTCCCCGTGTTGACTGGGTAGGGTGTGGAGACGAAAATCTATTTTGCGACCGGAAAAAGTTTTGGTCATTTTTCCCTGTTGGGGTCGCGATTTCTCGCTGACATCGAGGTTAGCCAGAATTTTTAACCGTGAGATAATCGCTGGGGTCGCTGCCCGAGAAATCGGTTCCCGGGCAGAACGCAGGAGACCATCTTGGCGAAAACGGACGGTTAATTGATTTTCTTGGGGTTCTAGGTGAATTTCCGTCGCTTTGCTTTCGATGGCTTGAACAAGGATATTATTAACGGCACTGATGATCGGCCCTTGATTGGCCTGTTGAATCAGACCGAGATCCTCGTCGGCCAATTCGCGGTTGAGATGGGGGAGAGATTGGCCATCTTCAAAAATATCGGTTATGTCAACTATGGTCTTTAGATCTTGTTCTTGGGGAAGACGATGACCAGATAGGGCTTCTTCTTGACGAGAACGATAGATTTCGACCAATTTCTGGTAATCTGCCCGAGCGATGACACGACGCTCAAACTGCAATTCTTTATCCCGGAGGATACGACGTAAATCATCGAGAATTTCCTGATTAGCGGGATCCACCATGGCTAGGTGAAGGACCTTGGGATCGGATTCTTGTTTTTGTAGGGGCAGGATCTGATAACGACGGCAAATTTCAAAGGGAAGGACTGTCCGAAACAGATTTTCGATTTCTGTCCAGTCGATCGTCTCACTCTCAGGGTCAAGATATTCTAACCCATACTTGGCTTTTAGTTTTGACAGTTGTTCGAGTCGGTAGTATGCCAGTGCCTCTTTGGGTAAAGGACGACCAGTGATCAGGGGTAAAATTGCCAGTAGAGATAGATGACTTTTCTGCTTCTGGATTATTGCCTTTTCTAGTTGCCCGATAGTGATATAACCCGATTGCACTAACTTTTGAGCAAAGGAAGGCAGCTTGGTCTGGGGGTTCTCGTTTGCTGATGACATGGAATAGAGCCAGTTAAGATTGTACAGCCTACTACATTTCTATTATGCCCATTTTCTCACTGTAGCTAACAGACAGGCTATTTTTTGGAGGCAAGGGCCAACGGGCAATAGGCAGGAGAAAGAAAATTTATCGTCGGCTACTTAGCAAAGATTGATAGTGAACACTCATTATATATTAATAAATATAAATAAATATGAAGTAATTTAAGTTTCAAGAAGAATGAACCTGATCTTTTTTAGGATGGGGGTAAAACTGATTTTCAATTTCTCAGGTGGAAAGATGAACCCAGATTAAGCTATCTGAACGATAAGAGGACAAGGCAATGTTTGAAGATTTTAGCTATATTACCGATGAGGCTTTTTTAGAGAATTATTGGTGGGAAGAAAAAGTTATTTGTCCCCACTGCCAAGGCAAAGGAAGAATCTATCTAGAGACAGAGAATGAATCCGTCCCCTGTAAATTCTGTGAAGGTCAAGGCATCATTAAACGAAAACATGAGGAAACTAACTATCCCTAAAAATCTGTATAATTAGATACCATAAATTAAAAATCTTCTTGAGTTAAAACCTCGGGCTGACATTGTTTAATTTTGCTATTAATCCCCAGGGCGGATTCTGATTGTAGGTCTTCGATATAACCGGATTGATGGGACAAAGCTTCCGAAAAACTCTCAAACGGACCGAAATAATAGAGACATTTCGGCTGACTGGTAGTGATCTCTACCCACCAGGGTTGAGGGGGTGAAATAGGCTTGATCGAGACAGTTTCTGGGTCAAGAGGCTTAATACTGAGAATCTTGGCACCTTGGCGCAGCAGGCGCTGTGTTTCTTGACTCATGCGGCTTTTAGGTATTCGCAGGACTGTTCGGGAGAAGCGTTGAGGCAAAGAGCCAGAAGAACCCGAAAAAACAACTTCATAGAGAAATATTTGATTCTCTCCCTGATTATTAGCCTCTAGCATACAGAAAAGATTCTCTTTTTGGGGTAAGGGTTAAAAAACAGACGCTACTTTGAGCAGATGACCCAAGCAAAATCATCTCCTAACAGAGTAGCGCCTCTTGATACCATAGCATAGAGCGGCAAAAAGTTAAGTTTCCACCTACTCTCCCCTCACAGCATAGCTTAACGGGAGATTCTTCCACAGGAAGAACCCGATAGAGTTCTTTAATTCAGCCATCCCTGAAGATATCTATGAGGATTTTTTCTCCCGTCAGTTTATTCAAGATGCTGTAGCCGAATATATAGCAGTTATCTTAATGGTCAGGTAGGAAGTTTTCGTTTTTTGGATTCGGTTGTCGGTCGTTGATGCCAAATCCTGTTATACTTCATTTTTATGAGAAATACTGTTAATAATATTGACAACAAATGGAGTTTTTTAACAAATATGCAGCCACCAAAATTAAGCTTAGGAACCAGATTATTTTTATCCCATCTCCTCGTTATGGTGGTGGGATTAAGTAGCTTTATTATCATTGCTAAATTATCTTCTCCGCGAATGTTTGTTTTACGTTTGGAACAGTTAGAAAGGCAGGGATTTTTTACCGTGCGCTCGGCGAGAACTTTCTTGGTTAGGGGTTTTGAGACGGCTTGGGATAGTAGTGCTATTTGGTCATTTATTGCGGGAGGAAGTACGGCTGGTTATCTGAGTTTTTTAGTTTCTCAACGCATTATGAAACCAGTAAAACAAATGAAACAAATCACTAAAAATTTTGCCGAAGGGGATTTATCGGCGCGAGTTCCAGAAAGCGAAATCCCAGAATTAAATCAATTAGCCATCAGTTTTAATCAAATGGCGATTAGTTTAGCTGATGTGGAAAAACGTCGCCAGGAATTAATCGGTGATCTTACCCACGAATTACGCACCCCTTTAACTGTGGTACGGGGATATCTGGAAGAATTAGCCGATGGTGCGATCGAACCTAATCCAGAACTTTATCAGAAATTAGTGAAAGAAACCCGCCGGTTAGAACGTTTAACCCACGATCTACAGGAGCTATCGCGAGCGGAATCTGGTTATCTCTCGATTAAACTACAACCTGTTAATTTATTAACTTTGTTAAATTCTCTTATCGAAAAATTTGCCGATCAATTATTAGAAGATGGACCGACTTTACAGTTAGATTGTCCCCCCAATTTACCATCGGTCATGGCCGATCCAGATCGCCTCGAACAAATTTTAGTTAATCTGCTGGGTAATGCCATTCGTTACACCGATCAGGGTGCAATTACCCTGCAAGTGACAAGGGACAAAAATCACCTACAAATTGCCGTTATCGACACGGGAATCGGTATCGCAGCAGAAGATTTACCCTTTATTTTCGAGCGCTTTTGGCGGGCCGATCGTTCTCGTTCCCGTTATTCTGGGGGTAGTGGTATCGGTTTAGCGATTACCCGTCGTTTAGTGGAATTACACCAAAGTCAAATGGAGGTAGAAAGTGAATTAGGTAAAGGCAGCACTTTTCGCTTTTCCCTAGCAATATCTCCGAATTGGGAGTAGGGGTTTTTTCAGTGATCAGTAAATAGTAATCGGTAAGGGCATAGGGGAGAAGGGAGTGCCGGACTTGGGAGAAAGGGTTTGAGCATTTGTACTAAAATATCTAATGGGCAGTTTAAATGCAGTGCAGCTGATAACGAGATGACTATTCAGGGGAAGACAAGTCGCGGAAAATTTGGCTGGCGATGGCTGCACTCCGGCGAATTTGTTCAATTTCGGAAAGACTTTGCCAATCTTCGGTTTCTATAGTGGTTTCGCTCTGGCCATTACGCATAGTATAGGCGTAGGGACGGGCAAAAACCTCTAAATCTTCTGGAGACCATTGGGGAAAAAGCTCGCTAAGACAAACAACAAGGCGATCAAAGTTATCTAATTGACTATTAACTAGATTTTCAGCACTTTCTACTAGACGATTTAAATATTCGGCTGGCAGTAAAGAGGCAAATTTATCAAAGATATTAGACCGGGATGAAACGGAAACTATCGGGAATTTTTGGTGTAAACTGCTAAAGAATCTATGAGCTTGTGCCTCGATCGCCGTCGCTTCTAGTCCTTCACACAGAGAAAAAGGCGTTTCCGTGACGTCTAAGGGATCATTACTCTCAACAGCGGTTACATCCCAGGGATAGGTGACTTCTTCTTCGATCAGGATTGCCAGAAGTTCCGAGGTAATCTGTTCGGATAGGGATAAATGGCCCATAAATAACGCTCCATATTTTGGCCTTTGTGATGCTCAAGGACTAACTACATCTCGGTTTTGACAATTCCCGAAGCTATGAACAGACTCCTAATGCCAGTCAGGCAAAAGGCACTCTTGCCATAGTAGCAATAATTAACCCCTGCATATTATTATTGATTACTTTTTGACTTTTGCCAGGGGTTGATGAGAAAAGTGACATAAACTTGTCAACGCCTGAATTTGGTTATTGGCTAACTCTTCTAGGTTAATCGATCATCGCTACTGAGCAATTGTACTAGGATAGAATTGCTACGGCGTTTTATTGACTGGTGTGACTAGATGATTTTACTAACTTTTGCTGACATTTGGTCAATTGATCTACAGCCAAGAATATGCAGTGCGCTACTATCATGATGGTAAAGGCCTAGTTTTTCCCGATTGCGATCGACCTAATTGAAGGGAATTTCTCTATCAAGGTTTTTGTATGGCGGCTTGTTATCAAACCTCCGATACAAGTATTAATAGTACGGCAAGGCGGCGGCTGGTAGCAACCCACGGGATGCTTTTCTCTTTTTTATCCGTCTCGATTATTGCTATTATTTTGGGAATGATTGGTAATTTACTCTCAGCAAAAAAGATATTCTATTAAGAAAGTTATGGTTCATACTAAATTCGGTTATTAAAAACTGATTATTTATTCCCCCTTTTGCCTCTTGCCTTCTGCCTCTTGCCTCTCCTGATATGTAGCCTATGCTCAACGGATTTAGTATCATAAGAGCTTTCGTCAACGCCATAGCAATGAAATTAAATCTAGCACTTCTGACTTAATTCCCTCTCCTGTCTCAGTCTAGGTTCTCTGCACCTCACCCTGGGAAATTAATGTCTAAATATTACCCAACTACACACAGACAAATCTGACTTAATCCTATGAAATTTGTACCAGTTGTCGATATTAATCAAAGATATTTAATGCTAACTACACCATCTAGAGCTAGAGGATGGATGAAAAAAATTGGTCATATTTTGATAATATTTGTTGTAGTTTTACTACTGACTCTCACCTCTCCTCTTTTGGGAATAGCTCAAAACCCGACACAACCAGAAAACAAAATTGACGGTTTTCCAGTTATGTTAGATGGAAAACCCCTCTTTTTTGTCCGACGGGGAGTTTCTTCATTTTCGGCAGAGGAGAGAGCTAACGCTGTTACCCGGAGAATTGAAAGAATTGCTCAAAATGATTCTATTCCCGTTGAGAACCTGACAATTAAGCAGATTCCTGATGATAACTCACTTTATTTAAGTGTAGATCAAGAAGTAATTCTAACGGTGACTGATGGAGACGCAAAAGCCTATCGTTCAACCCCGGAGGTTTTAGCTCAACAAGCTTTACAAAAAATTCAGCTTGCTATCGCTCAATATCGCCAAGATCGAAAACCAGAACAACTACTTAAAAACATAATTTATACGGTTATAGCCAGCTTTGCTTTCCTGATTATTAGCTTTGCAGTTATCAAAATTTCAGGGAAGCTATTTCCCTTTATTAGACGTTTGATTGAATCCTTGACACCGGGCATTCAAATCGGGAATGTTGAGATCGTATCTTCCTCTAAAATCAGCTTTTTTTGGCTGCGATTTCTTCGGATAATTCGCTTATTTGTTCTATTTTTATTATTATTTAATTATACTGCATTTGTACTTCGTTTATTTCCTTGGACAAGAGTTTTTGGCGAGAGTATTTTAGGTTATTTTTCTCAATCATTAGAACTGGTTTTATCATCCATTGGCCAATATCTTCCCAATGCCTTTATTATTGCCATAATCATTTTTATAACCTACTACTTAATCCGGCTTATCAAGCCCTTTTTTACGGCAATAGAAAGAGGAAGTTTGATTATTCCGGGTTTTTACACTGATTGGGCTAAACCTACTTACAATCTCCTATTAGTCATAATTATTGCCTTAGCAGCAATAGTGGCTTTTCCCTATTTACCCGGTTTTGATTCCCCTGCTTTCCGAGGTGTTTCTGTTTTTCTCGGTCTTCTTTTATCCCTTGGTTCTACTTCGGCTATTGCCAATGTTATCGGGGGAATTATTCTTATCTATACCCGTGCCTTTCGCATCGGAGATCACATTCAGGTAGGAGAGGTAATTGGCGATCTAATTGAAAAAAACTTCTTAGTAATTCGCATTTGCACTCCCACTAATAAAATCATTACTATTCCTAACTCATCTTTATTAAGTAGTAATGTGATTAACTTTAGTATTTCCTCGCGGGAATTAAACAGAAATCTAATTATTCAGACAACGATCACCCTAGGATACGATCTGCCTTGGCGAAAAGCCCACAAAACCTTAATTGAAGCTGCTCTAGAAACTGTGCATATTCTCAAAGAACCCGCACCTTTTGTCCTGCAAACTAGCCTAGATAATTTTTACATCAGTTATCAATTAAATGCTTACACTAACCAACCCAATTTGATGGTAATAATTTATTCAGAACTCCATCAGAATATTCAAGACAAGTGTAATGAAGCCGGGATTGAGATTCTCTCTCCCAGTTACACTTCCCTACGAGATGGAAATACAACAACTATCCCCGAAAATTATTTACCCTCCGATTATGTCGCGCCTCCCTTTCGTGTTCAATCTTCAGACAATCAAGAAAACAACACATTATGATAGTAAATCCGTTTTTAAGCCCTCACTTTGGGCGGATTATTAATATAATGTTAATTGAGCTTAGAAGGAGATAAATCGATGACGGCATCCTATGAGCAAGACTTTGGACTTTGGGCCGAACAAATGGCCGATTTATTAGCTTCTGGTCGGTTTTCCGAGTTAGATATTGAGAATTTAGTCGAAGAGGTGCGAGATTTGTCGAAACGGGAGCGCGATCGCTTACTTGCTAGTCTCAGATTAATTTTGCATCATTTATTAAAGTGGGACTATCAACCTCAACGGCGATCCAGGGGTTGGTTGGGAACTATTCAGCGAGAAAGAGCTAATATTAGGCTTTATTTGGACGATAGCCCCAGTTTAAGGCGATATTTAACCGATGAAAGCCTATTTAAACTCTATGCTGTTGCTTGTTGCGATGCTTTTAGAGAGACGGGATTAGAGTTTCCCCCCGTTTGTCCCTACGGTATTGAGGATATTTTAAATCGTTCTCTTCATTTGTCGGAATGATAAAAGGCGATCGCAGTTTGCCGCTAGAGCTAAGGGCGATCGTTTTTAGGGGTATGAGATTAAAGGAGGTAATTACCCTCCCAATTCTTCACCAACTAACAACCCTGAACACCTAAATTTTCTGGTCAGTGGAGATCTGACGGTAGCCTCTAGCGGATCATTACCCGGAGGAAACTAGAGAGTTGATTGGCTACCCGTGCGGCCACCAATCCCGAAAGGGCAGCAACCACCACTGTAGCAAGGCAGGTTAGCTGGGCTGCCCCCGGACCCCCCACCCCCAGCACCATCGCCACGGCGGTCAAAGGTAGGCGATAGCCGCCAGCAATACCGGCCGCTGCCCCCGCCGCACCCGCCAGATCCCCCGAAATTTCAAAGGTGGTGGCGAATACCCGGCCAGTGAGGTCGCCGATCGCCAGAAAAGGGACAAACACGCCGCCACAGCCCCCGGCTAAAACCGCAGCGGTGGTGGCCGCGGCCCGGAGCAGAGCTACCGCCAACAGGTGGTAAGGAGTTGTTTCAGTGTTTTCGGCCCAGAGGATAGCGCCCACCCCTGGTCCAAAAGCCGCTGCCGGAGTCGCCACCTGTCCGATCACGATCGCCAAGAACAGCATCATCAGGCCACCAATGAGGAGACGAGTGCCAGGCCTGTCCCGCAAGCCTCTGGCCCAGTAGATCGCCTCACCGGTGAGGGCTGTAATCGTGCCAGCGATCGCTCCGATCAACAAAGTGGCAGCCACCGCATCCCCGAAGTCAGTCGGGGCAACCTGCGGCACCACCAGCCGGATCAGTTGCAGCTTAAAGGCAGCGTTGACCCCCCATCCCACCAGTCCCCCGGCTAACATCGCCGCCACTCGCTCCGGGGTGATCGGAACCTGACGTCGCTGACTCAACTCAAACATAAAAAAGCTGCCCACCAGCGGGATTCCCATCAGAGCCGAAACACTGGCCGCACCGCCACCGATGGCCAAGGGCCGCACCAGTTGACGCAGGGCTGGATTTATGCTACCCAACCAGGTCCCCGTTGCCACGCCAATATGAGCCGCCGGTGATTCTGTTCCCATGGGCGCACCCAGTCCAACAGTGGAGAGGATAGCCAAAGCCCGCAACGGTGCTAGATTCCAGGGGAAGCGCTCTTCGGCCCCAGATGCGTTCACCACGTCACCGGTCAGGTCGGCGCGAGCAATGTCATGGGGGAAGGAGTACCAGGCCATGAGAGAACCCCAGCGGCCAGAGGCAGTGGCATCCCGGGGAGCTAAGGTCTGCACGGGTTGGCCCCTACCCAGTCCAAACAGGACTAGCACTGCTAAGGTAACGCCCACCAGAGGCAGCAGCAGTAGCCAGACGTTGCCTAGGCCAGAGGCAATCCTCAGGGTTTGCTTAATTGCCTCAGTCAGCAGTACCGCAGCCAGAGAGCCGATCAAACCGCCGAGCAGGCCAGCAACAGCCCATGGGCCTACCTTGGTTAAGAGAAGTTGTAGTTTGTTATTTAGCATCGCGCAAAGAAAGTTAAGCTTTTATCGTTCCGATAGCAAGTCCATTTGAGTCGTCAAGCAAAACACCCTGAAAGTCTTTACTATAGCGGTAAGCGCTTGAGTGAGATACAGACCAAGCTTTGCCTAGCATGGTTTATAGCTCGTGACACTGTACCTCATACGACTGCACACCGCTATATATTATCTGTAACTACCTATTGCCTATTGCCTATCCCAACCAAGAAATTAATTTTACACGACTACTTAATAGTGACGTGGAGTATAAACCCATTGCTTGGTTTTACCCTGCTCAATCAGGCGAGTTTTACTAGATCCGATCAAAATTATGGTTCGCATATCCGCATCGTTAATAGTCATATCCCCTAGGAATTTCACTGTCACTGTTTCCCCTTTTCGTCCTAAATTACGCGCTAATACCACGGGAGTTTGCGGCGATCGCCATTGTAATAAAATCTCTTTTGCCTTCTCTAATTGCCAAGTGCGCTCTTGAGACACAGGATTATAAAATGCGATCGCTAAGTCTGCCCGGGCCGCTAACTCAATACGCTGAGAAATCACCTGCCAAGATTTGAGAATATCTGATAGGGAAATCGCACAAAAATCATGGCCTAAAGGTGCGCCAACCCTCGCAGCCGCCGCCTGCATGGCCGAAATCCCCGGACAGACCTGAATGGCGATCGCATCCCATGCCGGTTTTGCTTTTTTTTCTAATACCTCAAACACGGCCGCGGCCATGGCATAAATTCCAGGATCTCCGGAAGAAACTAAGACAACCGATCGCCCCTTAGCCGCTAAATCTAAGGCCATTTCCGCGCGATCGAGTTCCACCCGATTATCCGATTCATGGCGGACAATTTCTGGTGTTCGCAGGGATTCTACCAAATCCAAATAAGTTTTATAACCCAGCCAATCCGTGGCTTTTTCCAACACTTCTCGAACTTCTGGCGACATCCAATTTAGCGCCCCCGGTCCAGTTCCAACTATGGCTAATTTACCTTGACTTTCCTGGTCTAAATCTCCCAGTAGTAAACCAGATTTTTCCTTAATTTGCGGGCTTTCTTCCCAGAGATAAACTAAACAGTCACTGCTAGGTTTTGCCAAGTTTAAGTTATTTTTATCGGTAATCTCAATGCTCAGTTTTGCCGCCGATGAAATCGGTAAATTACTATTTTTTAACCAGTCCGCTTCACCGATTAATTTTACTTTTTCACCAGCCAATAAATCGGACAGAAACTTCTTAGCATCATCGGGATTAACTAACTGATAACCCTGTGGTGGCGATAATAAGGTCGTTTTAAATCTAATATCACCAGTGGTGGTAATTGCGGGGGAAATTTGCAAAACCGAGGCAATTTGACGAGCGAGATCATTAACCCCTTGTAAACCCCCCAACAAAGGCACTACGGCGCTGCCATCTTCTGCGATTGCTAATACAGGCGGTTCTTGCCATTTATTAGTTAATAAAGGTGCTAAAGTGCGAATTAAAATACCCGCCGCACAAATGCCAATAATTGGCGTTCCCGTCTGGAAAAATTCTCGCACCGTTTCGCCAAAATTAGTATAGGTAAAATCAGCCGAATGGGTACGATCTATTAACCCATAAACCACTGCTTCAGGTAAGGCCATTTGCACTTGACGAGCAACGGTGATACTGGTTTCTCCTAAAATGAGAATAGCTGGAGGTTTCATTTAGCTTCCCCCGACTGCGCTGTGGTTAACTTTTGGACAAATTCTTGATGTTCTACCGAGTTAATTCCAGCTTTTAAGATGTCTAACACCCGTGACATATTGCCGTTGAGCATGGCAGATTCGACAAGCTCACTGCAAGCTGAAATATCTAACCACAAACCCGGAAATACTAGAGAGCAAATCACCCCTTCTTGGTTGGGTAAAAAAGAAATATAATCGCCATTTTCTAAATTAAACCAATCAATTTTTTGGTCAAATACTTGCCAAACAAGGTATTCTTGAATACCACTGCGTCGATAAGCACGTTTTTTATCCCCTAAATCTATGGCGGCACTACTAGCGGCAATTTCTACCACTAATTCCGGCGATCCTTCTAGGTATCCCTCTACACTTAGGGTTGATTTTCCCCCGCTTTCTTGACTAATTAATAACACCCCATCCGGCTGTAGTTCGTTGTCGATATCCAAGCGAACGGTTGGCTCAATACCCATTTTTACTTGGGGGGTAGCAGCTTGATAAACTCCCAACCAAGTGATTAAACGTCCGTGGGGTTCAGCATGAAATTTAAACCTTAATGGGGATGCCATATACACAACTCCTTCGATAAGTTCGGCTTTTTTTAATCCTGGCATAGCTTGATAACGGCGCTCGAATTCGGGACGAATTAAGCGATCCCCATTTTCTAACGGGGGTAAATGTTGCGTGGTTACAGCCTGAGAATTTAAGGATTTAACCGGGGAAGAAGTCATGGTGGCAGTCTTTGGGAACAAAACAGCATTGATTTTATTATAGATTGTTTCATCGGACTTCTTGCGGGATTTAATTTTTAACTGAAGTTTCGCCAGAATTCCTGCGCTTTTAGCGATGGTATGAATGGCGACCAACAGATAGACAATTACTCAAAACTATAACATTTATCTTAGTGGTGAGGTACAAAGTTTTCCTTTTGGGAAGTCGGTCGTCGATACCAAATTAGGTTACACTTCATCTAGTTATGAGAAACGCTGTCATAACCGATACAGCGAGCCTAAATGAAAGGTAAACGTCCTCTTCTCGAGCCTACCCGTTCACGAATCAATTAGGCACACTATAACTGATAACCGATAACCGATAACTGATAATGTTGGTTCCCCTTACCCGTCAATCGATCGAGCAAATTGTCCCGATTATCGCCACAGGTCCCCAGTACGCTCACTATTGGGGTAAATGGTCCGATTTTCTGCGCCGTTTATTTATTTCTATCATCGCTCTCACCGCAGCTTGGTTAATCGGTAATTTATTCGGTCCCGGTGGTTTAACAATTAAACTGATTTTCGACATTATCGCCGGTTTATATTGGCTCTGGGGTCCGGTTTATTGGGCCAGTGTTCGCAATAATACCTATCGTCGTCTTCCCTACGGGGGATTTTGGCGCGGTCGCGTTTTCGATGCTTTTGTAACCGAGGAATTAATCGGGGAAGAAGAAAGGGTCAATAAACGCGGGGAATTAGAGATTATCGAAAATCGCCAACGCTGTATTAATCTAGAAATCGGTGATCAAACTGGCTTTTCGGCGATCGTTCGCGCTCCCCTCAAACGCATCTATAAATCGATCCGTCCTGGGATGGTGGCCGAAGCTTTGTTAATGTCTCGAGATCCCGATTTAGGGGATATCAATCAGCTTTCTGATGTCCATCTTCCCCAACTCGACCAGTGGATAGGGGAATATCCTGTGCTGCGACGGGATATTTTTCAGCAAGTTAGTCGCGAATTAGGAGGGGGAAAAGAACCCCGGCCAAAACCTTCTCGTTATTCTAATAATGTCATCCGAAGACGCAAAACCCGTTAATTTTTCGGCGATCGCTGAAAAGACACCAGTTTCCCAGTCATATATATATTGGGTTTGCTAAAAAGCTTTTCGTGGGGTTAGGAGTCAGTATTCAGTGATCAGATGCGGGTTTTCAGTTCACTGTTTACTGTTCACAGCCAAAAACTCCCTACTCCCCAATTCATAATTCATAATTCATAATTTCCTATCCCTTTTAAACAGGATTTAGTATTAGCCTGTATCAGCATTTCTGATTCTATAGTTAAGTTTGGCTAATAACAGCTTGTTTTTAGTTTTTTGTCAAGCCCCTATTATAATTTTTAATCTCTGACCCTTAGTCTCATTGAATATTGATCTTAAAAATCTGGTTTTTTGTAGCGAAGACAACAGTTTTATTAACTGTTATCTGCTGCTATAGAGGGAAATCGGGGAGGGCTGATAATCCTTGAAACCCTTATCAATACTAGCATTATTCCCCCTCGAAATTTCACTAATTCCCCAAGTTTTCCTAACCTTGCCCCCCCTAGGACACAAAAAATTAAAAACTCACCATCGTAACTTGGTTTTTGGCGCAAGTCAACCCTTTATTTAAATTTTTGATTCTTTTTGCCGATAACGATATAAATTCTCGTAATGACCAACCAATTTTCCGTGATACGGTTGAACAGAACGCAACCAAGTTAGCTCTGCAAGCAAAAAGGAATGTTAGCAAATTCCTTCAGCTTTGCATTGGGAACTTGCTAACGCACAATAAGAAAGTCTATGAACAAACAACTGATCAACAAACTACAAGCTATAACTGCCCTCACTTTAGTGGGGACTACAGCCTCAATAATTTGTTCCCAGACAGTAGGACAAAGTAACAGCCTGACGGATATTAGCCTAGCTCGTCAAACTGTCATCGAGTCCACTTCTCAAACCGTTCTGCCCGCTTTTTCTAATAGTCGAACATCTGATTCAGATATTAAAATATCACGTTCGGCTCAAGATAATGGTAACGAAATTCTAAAAACTTTGGAGTCCCTAGTGGACAAAGAAAATACCGTCCCTGCAAGCGTTACACCCCAGACCCAAGAGGCCATTCCTTCGACGGTACAACCCCAATCACAACCCAATCAAGTCAAGCCAGCCCCAGCCAATGGCCAATCTACTAATCCTGCCTCAGTCACACCAGCAGAGAAGCCGAAAACAACCCAAGCGGTAAAAACCAGCAGTCGCCCCCGTAAACAGGGAATGGCCTCTTGGTATGGTCCTGGTTTCCACGGTCGTCGCACCGCTAGTGGTGAGACTTTTAACTCTAGTGGTTTAACTGCCGCTCATCGCTATCTACCTTTCGGCACTAGGGTTAGGGTAACTAATCTGCGTAATGGGCGCTCGGTGGTGGTGAGAATTAACGATCGCGGTCCGTTTAGCGGTGGTCGCGTCATCGACCTCTCCAGAGGTGCGGCAGCGATTATCGGTGTCTTCCAATCGGGAGTTGCCCCAGTGGTCTTGGAAGTTTTAGGCAGATAATCAGTTATCAGTAATCAGTAATCAGTAAACAGTGAAAAGACAGCACTGTTAATCTGCGTCTGGGAAAATTTAGTACAAATGCTCAGGCTTCCTCCTTATCCCTGACTTGAAAGAGGGTGTAGGGTGTGGGGTGTAGGGAAGGAAACCTCTTTCATCTGTGGGGGTGAAAATTTTTTCATCGGGACTGACCAAAAACTCACATCTGATCAGTGGTAACTGGTAACTGGTAACTGATCAGTGATCACTGATAACTGATAACTGATAACTGATAACTGGTCACTGATCACTGATAACTGGTAACTGATAACTGGTAACTGATCACTGATAACTGGTAACTGATCACTGCTATAGTGATCCTATTGGGATTTGACGGGGTTTATGTTAGAAATTAACGATTTATCGGTTAATTATGGCGGAATCAAGGCATTACAGCAGGTGAGCTTAAGGGTAGAAAAGGGGGAAATTGTCACCCTCATTGGAGCGAACGGAGCAGGAAAAACGACGACTCTAAAGACGATATCTCGGCTTTTAACGGCAAAGACTGGGCGAATAATTTATCAGGGTCAAGATATTACCCATTTACCACCCCATGAAATCGTTAAACGGGGAATTGCCCATAGTCCGGAAGGGAGAAGAATCTTAGCGCGTCAAACAGTCTTGACAAATTTGCAGTTAGGGGCCTATACGAGAAGCGATCGCCTAGGAGTAAAAAGCGATATCGAAGAGCAGTGGCGACTGTTTCCCCGACTATCGGAGCGCCGAGAGCAGTTAGCGGGAACCCTAAGCGGTGGGGAACAGCAGATGCTGGCGATCGCCAGAGCTTTAATGAGTCGTCCCAAGTTATTGTTACTAGACGAACCCAGTTTAGGACTAGCGCCGCAGATAGTGCGAGAAATCTTCAGTATTATCCGTAAATTAAACAAATCGGGAGTAACTATCCTGTTAGTGGAACAAAACGCTAATTTAGCCCTAGAAACTGCCAATCGCGGCTATGTTTTGGAAGCGGGACGCTTGACCATCGCAGGAGAAGCCGGGGATTTACTCAGGGATGAGCGGGTCAAACAAGCCTATTTGGGTTAATCGATGATGATGCGGCAACTATAGATAAAATTCTATAGTAAAGGTAGGAGAAAAAATATTCACAAAATTTTACAAAGTCGCATAAAATGAACACATAACGAAATAGGTATTTTTTCTTACTGCCATGCTAACGGCTAACTTCCCCTGGCTCACCGCCATCATTTTGCTCCCCTTGCTTGCCTCCTTCCTAATCCCTGTAATCCCCGACAAGGAAGGAAAAACCGTTCGTTGGTTCGCGCTTGGAGTCGGACTAGCAGACTTTATATTAATGTGTTACGTCTTTTTACAAAAATATGATTTAAGCAACCCCAACCTACAATTAGTAGAAAAAATCGATTGGGTTCCCCAAATTGGTTTAAGTTGGGCGGTGTCGGTGGATGGTATCTCGGCACCGTTAGTTTTATTGGCAGGATTGGTGACAACCCTTTCTATCTTGGCCGCATGGCAAGTGGACCGGAAACCCCGTTTATTCTACTTCCTGATGCTGTTGCTCTACGCCGCTCAGATTGGTGTTTTCGTCGCCCAAGATTTATTATTATTCTTCTTAATGTGGGAAATCGAGTTAATTCCCGTTTATCTACTCGTTTCCATCTGGGGTGGTCAAAAACGTCGTTATGCCGCCACTAAATTCCTACTCTACACCGCCGCCGCTTCTATCTTCATCCTCGTTGCCGGTCTAGCCATGGCCCTTTACGGTGGTGGTGCGATGACCTTTGATATGGCGGAATTAGGATTTAAAGATTATCCCCTCGCTTTAGAATTAGTCCTTTACGCCGGTTTATTAATCGCTTTCGGGGTCAAACTCGCCATCTTCCCCCTCCATACTTGGCTCCCCGATGCTCACGGTGAAGCTTCTGCACCTGTATCGATGATTCTCGCTGGTGTTCTCCTCAAAATGGGTGGTTATGGTTTAATCCGTCTTAATATGGGGCTTCTACCCGATGCACACATCTACTTTGCCCCGATTCTAGCGATTCTCGGTGTCGTTAATATTATCTACGGTGCTTTCGCTTCCTTCGGTCAACAAAACATGAAACGCCGTCTCGCTTATTCCTCGGTTTCACACATGGGATTCGTCCTTTTAGGGATTGCTTCCTTTACCGATGTGGGTATTAGCGGCGCTATGTTACAAATGCTCTCCCACGGTTTAATTGCCGCCGTCTTATTCTTCCTTGCTGGTGTCACCTACGACCGCACCCATACCTTAGCTTTAAACGAGATGGGTGGGATTGCTCAAGCGATGCCGAAAGTCTTCGCTCTCTTTACTGCCGGCGCCATGGCTTCCCTAGCTTTACCCGGAATGAGCGGTTTTGCCAGCGAAATTACTGTATTCATCGGTGTCACTAGCAGTGACGTTTATAGCCAAACCTTCCGGGTTGTGACTGTTTTCCTCGCTTCCGTTGGTTTAATCCTCACCCCGATTTATCTACTCTCCATGCTTCGTCAAGTTTTCTACGGAGATGGTTCTTCCTGCGATATTACTAACATTACCCCCAACAAAAGCAACGAACAAGCAGTTTGTTTTGGTACTAGCTGTGTCCTTCCTGACGAATCAGAATATATTGACGCTAAACCCAGAGAAATCTTTATCGCTGTCTCTTTCCTCGCTTTGATTGTCGCTATCGGTTTTTATCCCCAACTCGCTACCCGTATCTACGATGTGAAAACGGTGGCAGTTAACTCGGAAGTGCGTCAAGCTTACACAGAAATCGCCGCTACTCGTCAAAATATCTACGCTGAAACTCAACCCGACGTAAGCGCCAAAGTTGCCAGTATATTCCAATAAATTGGCAAGTCTAAAGTGAATAGGTTATCGGGAGTGGAAATTCTGCTCCTGATTTTTTTGGCGAGGAAAAAGATGCGAGCATTTATACTAAAATCTAGGATAGCTGGTTTAATATCGTCTCTGGGATCAAAACAAAAGCTTAAAATAGAGAAATATGTGGACTTTTATTGATTTATTTGCCGGTATAGGAGGATTTAGAATCGCCCTAGAAAATCTCGGTTGTCAATGCGTTTTTTCTTCGGAAATCGATCCTCACTCCCAAAAGGTTTACTTGGCTAACTATGGTCATTTACCCGATAATCAAGACATCAGAAAATTAGAGGCAAAAACTGTCCCCGATCATGATATACTCTGTGGCGGTTTTCCCTGTCAAGCGTTTAGTATCGCCGGCAGAAAACACGGTTTTGAAGATGCACGCGGAACCTTATTTTTTGAAGTTGCCCGGATCCTACACGAAAAGAAACCGAAAGCTTTTATCTTAGAAAATGTCCAGGGTTTAGTCCATCATGATCGAGGTAAAACTTTAAAAACTATTTTAGATATACTAGAAAAGGATTTGCATTATTTTGTCCCTAGTCCCCAGATTTTAAATGCCAGATATTTTGGGGTTCCTCAAAACCGTCCCCGAATTTTTATCGTCGGTTTTCGAGAAGATTTAAATATTTACCATTTTTCCTATCCTCAACCAACCCATCAAGAAACTTGTCTCAAAGATATTCTAGAAGAAAAGGAAGTCAGCGTTAAATATTATCTCTCTAATCAGTATTTAGAAACCTTGTTTAAACACAGGGCCAGACACGAAAATAAAGGTAATGGGTTCGGTTATGAGATTATTTCTCCCGATGGTATCGCTAATGCTATTGTGGTGGGAGGTATGGGAAAAGAAAGAAATTTAGTTATCGATCAAAGACTGACTAATTTTACTGCCGTTACTCGCATTAAGGGAGAGGTAAATAAATTATTCGTCCGCAGAATGACCCCCAGAGAATGGGCAAGATTACAGGGATTTCCCGATAGTTTTCAGATTGTTGTCAGCGATGTCCAAGCTTATAAACAGTTCGGCAATTCTGTGGCTATTCCAGTAGTAGAAGCGGTGGCAAAAGAGGTGATTAAAACTTTAGATTTATCCAGAAATTCTCAAGAAAATATCAGGGTTAAAGACCTAGAGGGGAGACAATTAGAGTTATTGTCAATCTGAGGAACAATAACAATTTTTTCTAGGGGTTTGGGTATAGGACAGCGTTTCTTATCAAGATGAAGTATAACCTAATTTGCTATGGACGACCGACGACCGGCTCCCCAAAACCAAAACTTCCTATCTCACCGTTAAGATAACTGCTATAATAATGGTTAATTATTTAATCAATGCGATTGCTGTTTATGCTGAAGTCTAACTGGATTAACAGTAGACTTCTTGAATAATTAATTTTCGAGAGTTCAAAAATGGGAAAAATAGCCATGAGGTAACAATAAAAGAGCAGCAGAGGTGATGGTTTCGCCGGTTGTGCTTGTTAAAGGTATCTTGCTTATACTACACTTGTAACACCAATAGGTTTAGTATTCGGGAGAAAAAATTATGCGGACAATCACACGCACCACCACTACCGATATGGAAGTCACCAGCATTCGTCTGGAAAGAGTACTTAAGGACAAGCTGAAAGAGATTTCCGGCAATCAAGGTTATCAAGCACTCATTCGCGATGTCCTGTGGAATTTCGTTCAGCAGAAATCAGGAGATTATCGACCGCAGTTTTGTGCTGGCGATATAAGGGCAGTATTTAACGCTACAGCTAGAAAAAATGAGATTTGCGCTCTCACAGGCAAATTAATTCCCGCTAATGAAACAATGTTGTTAGGTTTGACGATTCATGGCGATTTAGTCCCGTTGAGTATCGATAGTTATACCAATTTAAAATAAGTTTGACTAGGGTGGGGCAGAATCTGGTATAGTTAGTCCTCACCCAAGGGAGATGGGAATTATAAATTATAAATTATGAATTATGAATTGAGAGGTGGGGAGTTTTTTGCTGTGAACAGTGAACTGATAACCGATAACTGATAACTAATGACTGAAGCGATTTTACGAGTGGTTTTAATTAATCCGCAAATTCCGCCAAATACGGGGAATATTGCCCGTACCTGCGCCGCAACGAGGACAGAATTGCATTTAGTTGGTCCCTTGGGTTTTGAAATTAGCGATCGCTATCTGAAGCGGGCCGGCTTAGATTATTGGCCCTATGTAAAACTCATGTACCACTTGACAAGTGATGATTTCTGTGCATATAAACAAAAGAGCGGCGGACGGGCGATCGGGTTTAGCGTGCGCGGCAGCAGCAGTTATGTGCAGTACAGCTATCAAAGCGGAGACTGGCTACTTTTTGGCAGTGAAACCGACGGTATTCCAGCAGATTTATTAAATCAATGTGATGACACGGTTTATATTCCCATGGCAGAACCGGGGGTGAGAAGTTTAAATCTTTCCGTTAGTGTGGCGATCGGATTATTCGAGGCCAGACGACAATTGGGATTTACTCGTTAGCGGGACATTTGGCTATATAAACAGAGCAAATAAACTAAATTGAGCAAAAAAATTATAAAATTGCTTTTATTTAGCTGATTTTGTCCTAAAAATAACTTTTTTTGCCAGTATCAGAAAAAAATAGCGATCACCGTCAATCTTGTCCGTAATAACAGCAAGCAATTATGTGGATTATCCTAGCGCAAATTAATTTTTGCTCCTTTCTAATCCCATAATTGATTGAAAATAAAAAGGCAAGATGAGGCTCATGAATATCTTCGACCTTTCTTCTAATACTTTTCGCAATTTACAGCTTTTTAATCGCCAAAAATCCACCTCTGGCTTAACTCAAGTCGAGATGTTAGTTACCCTAGTTTTATTAGCAATTCTTTTAACCATTGCCTTTTCTGTTTATCATCGTTTAATGGCTTGGATTCGCTTAAATATAGCCACCTTTGAAATATCACAACATTGGAAAAATACCCGTTATCAAGCCATGGGAGGGGGTTCTCATCCCCTATCTTTGTGCATGACAGCAAGTGAAACCGAACAGATTAAAGTGGCAAAAGTGCAGGGGGACGAGTGTGAAAATGTCACCGATTGGACTCCCGTTACCCGTGGCGTTAGCATCGATACTAATAATTCTACCCTACGCCGAGTTAACGGACCTGTGGGTAATCAAGGTACAATTTATCGCGCTAGTTGGGCCGATACAAGGGGGGGTTTAGGAGGTTCTTGGGGACAGTTAGGCAGAATTACTTTAGTTGCTTCCGGTACACCCGACAAACGCTGTTTATTTTTATTCCGTGTTGATGGTAGTTGGGATATTCGTCAAGATGATAGATGTGTGGGTTAAAGCTGATTTAAAACTAGGGAATCAGACGATCGATTTGTTGAGCTAAATCAAAATCTAAGTTACTCAAACCTCCCACGTCATGGGTAGTGAGGGAAAGAGTAACGCGATTGTAATTGATGGTAATATCAGGATGATGACCTAGTAATTCAGCCGGAGTAACTAAGCGATTAACAAAAGTGATCGCTTCGATAAAATTGTTAAATTTAAAAGTTTTTTCAATCCGTTGATCTCGTAACTGCCAGCCCGGGATAGTCTGTAATTGTTGGGAGATTTCTTGATCGGATAAACGAGTAGTGGGTAAAGAGAGGACTAATTCCCCAGTTAACCCAATCATGAAAGCGATCGCTATTGCTAAGAATTGCTTCAACATTGAAGACGCTCCCGTAGTTGTGGTGAGCAGAAAAAGTGATCGATCGGGAGAGCATAAGCCCAAAATCTAACATAAAATCCAACATTAAGAAACACATTACACCAAAATATCGAGAGAGCCAGGCTCAAAAATCTAGAATCCTGACTGATAGCCTTTCTGGGGGGAAACTTAAACGGTTTTCAGTCCGTCTGGGAGTAAACTAGAAAATACTCACTTATTTCGATCGAGCCGTTCATGATTATTTCCGTCGTAGCACTGAAGGGAGGGGTCGGGAAAACCACCACATCGATTCATCTGGCCGCCTATTTTCAAGAAAAAGCGCCCACCCTATTGATTGATGCGGATAAAAATCGTTCGGCTCTCCATTGGTCCCGGGAAGATACCCTTCCTTTTATGGTAGCGTCCCAAGCTGGAGCGACGGGACTGGTGAAACAATACACTCATATTATCGTCGATACCCAGGCCCGGCCGGAGCCAGACGAGTTAAAAGATTTAGCTCAGGGCAGCGATTTATTAATTTTACCCACCACTCCCAATCATCTCGATATCGATGTCACCATTAAAGCGGTAGAATTGCTGTCCAAGATGACCGATAATTATCGAGTTCTTTTAACCCAAGTGGATTCACGGACAAAAACAGGACGAGAAGCCCGGAAAGCGCTAGAAGAGGCCAAATTACCCGTATTTAAGCGAGAAATTCCCCGTTTAGTCGCTTTTGAACGAGCAGCCGAAAAGGGAGTCATCGTCAAAGATTATCCCGACCCCCGGTCGAATTTCGGTTGGCTTTGTTACCAAGCGGTCGGTAAAGAAATTTTTGCCCTAATGACATAGATTGTTAAAAAAGTTAACATTAATATTTATGTCATTTTTCCCCGAAAAGATACTTAATCTGCATGGGGACTTTTTGTAATCTTCCGTTAAGTGTTCACTCCTAAATCCGTAAAGTCTGAGACAATCAAAAAAGTCTGACTGTAGGAGAACCCTCTATGAAATTGGCCTATTGGATGTATGCGGGTCCCGCTCATATTGGCACGTTAAGGATCGCCAGTTCCTTTAAAAATGTTCATGCTATCATGCACGCTCCTCTGGGAGACGATTATTTTAACGTCATGCGCTCGATGTTGGAAAGGGAGCGTAATTTTACCCCCGTCACTGCTAGTATTGTCGATCGTAATGTTTTAGCCCGGGGTTCCCAAGAAAAAGTCGTCGATAATATTGTTCGCAAAGATCGCGAAGAAAGTCCCGATTTAATCGTTTTAACCCCTACTTGCACCTCCAGCATTCTCCAAGAGGATTTACAAAACTTTGTCGAAAGAGCGCGACAGGATGCCGAGGGGGATGTGCTGCTGGCCGATGTTAACCACTATCGCTATAATGAACTACAAGCGGCCGATAAAACCCTCTATCAAATTATCAAATATTATCTCGATAAGGCCCAGAGAAAAGGGGAAATTATCTCCCAGAAAACTCCCAAACCTTCCGTTAATATTATTGGTATTACCACCCTCGGTTTCCATAACCAACATGATCGCACGGAATTAAAGCGGTTAATGGCAGATTTGGACATTGAAGTTAACGAAATTCTCCCCGAAGCTGCCTCGGTGGAAAACTTAAAGAATCTGCCCCGCGCTTGGTTTAATCTAGTTCCCTATCGAGAAGTGGGATTAATGACAGCCAAATATCTCGAAAGTGAATTCGCCATGCCCTACGTTGATATTACCCCCATGGGAGTGGTGGAAACAGCGCGCTGTATTCGCAAAATTCAAGAGGTAATTAATGGCCAAGGTGCGGCAGTAGATTACGAAGATTTTATCAATGAACAAACTCTGCATATCTCCCAAGCTGCTTGGTTTTCTCGTTCCATTGACTGTCAGAATTTAACGGGCAAAAAAGCGGTGGTTTTTGGTGATAATACCCACGCAGCCGCTATGACAAAAATTCTCGCCAGGGAGATGGGAATTCATGTGGTTTTAGCGGGGACTTATTGTAAGTATGATGCGGATTGGTTCCGGGAACAAGTGAGTGAATATTGCGATGAAGTGTTAATTAGCGATGATAATGGGGCGATAGGGGATGCTATTGCTCGATTAGAACCAGCGGCGATATTTGGTACTCAAATGGAACGTCATGTGGGCAAACGTTTAGATATTCCCTGTGGAGTAATTGCCGCACCTATTCATATCCAAAATTTCCCCCTCGGTTATAAACCTTTCTTAGGTTACGAAGGCACTAATCAGATCGCCGATTTGGTCTATAATTCCTTTACTTTGGGGATGGAAGATCACCTATTAGAGATATTCGGTGGTCATGATACCAAAGAGGTAATTACTAAAGGTATTTCGGCAGATTCTGACCTAAATTGGAATAAGGAAGCTACGGCAGAATTACAGAAAATCCCCGGTTTTGTGCGGGGTAAAGTCAAACGAAATACCGAAAAATTTGCCCGCGAGCGAGGTATTGGTGAAATAACTTTAGAGGTAATGTATGCCGCTAAAGAATCCGTAGGAGCTTAATTATTCTTAGGGCTGAAAGTTAACAGCATTCAGCCCTATTTTTTTAGTTATTTGCTTAATCCCTGAAGTATTCTTTCTTCTACTCCTTTCCCCTGAATTAACACTCCAAATCCTCCTAAACCCGTGGGATTGATTAATTGATGTAAGGCATCTCGACGCTGAAATATAGTTAATATATCGATCTTTCCTTGGGAAAGTTTATTTAATCTATCCCCTAATCCCAAAGCCATTAAAAATAATCCTTGCTGAGTAAAACCGAGATTTTTTAAGCCTAATTTCTCCCCTTGACGTTGTAAAGCAGTAAAATCCACATGAGTGGTAATATCTTGTTCTCCCACCCACAAATAAGGATGATCATGACGCTGATGTTGTCGATAACATTGTAGGGTTCCTTGACTTCTTTGGGGATGATAATATTTTTCGGCAGTGTAACCGTAATCTATGGTTAAGATATAACCTCGATCGAGTTTCCGATTAACCGTTTCTAACCAGTCTAAAGCTAATAAGTTTACCTCGGTTTGATAACCCTCCGGATAAAGTGGGGAGGAAATATTTATCCCCACTAAATCAAAATAGTCTTTGATTCTGTCAGTAGATAAATCTCCGATAATCTCCTGAAAAGGTTCCCCCAATCCTAGATAAATTTCTCGTAATTCTCCCGACTCAATCACAACTCGATGGACAGGAAAAGCATCGATTAACTCATTACTAAACACACAACCCACAAGGGAATTATCGGCTAAATTCTGCCAACTTTGCCAAGATACCGGGGAATATCCCGCTAAAGTTGCCCGTTGTCTTTCCCTGAGTTTCTGAGATTGTTCGATAATTATATAACTGAGATTTTCATAAAAATCAGTATAGCTATGACTTAAATAATCAAGGATATCCTTCGCTAAAATTCCCGAACCTGCTCCCACTTCCACTAAAGTAAATCCCAGCGAATTGCCCAAAAATTCCGCCATCTCGACAAATTGCTCTGCTAACAATTGGCCAAAATCTGCCCCTAGGGACGAGGAAGTAAAAAAATCTCCCTTTGAGCCAATTTCTACTTTTCCAGAGGTGTAATAGCCATAATCAGGGTGATAGAGAGCTAAATCCATCCAGCGATCGAAGCTAATTCGACCCGCCGCTGATTGTTTAATTTCCTCTAGGATGATTGTCTCTAAATTCATTTTGATCAGGGAATTATGAATTATGAATTATGAATTATGAAATGGGAAGTGGGAATTAGGAATTATGAAATGGGAAGTGGGAATTAGGAAGTGGGAATTAGGAATTAGGAATTAGGAAGGGTGCATCTAACATTTGCAGAAATACCGACAATCAGCAATTATCAGTGACTCTTAAATTATTACAGACCTATCAGCAGCTGCGTATAAGCATCCCACCGAAAAACTAATGCGCGGGGGGTTTGGGGGCGGCGCCACGCCCCCAACGGGGGGTTTGGGGGGTAGAACCCCCCAAAGGCTTGGATTGAGTGATAAAATCGAAAGTAACGCCCAATTTTAGCCGAGAGTTTCTCCGTAAAAATCCCAACTTGGTAGATTTACAAAAATTAACTTAAAACTTACATCTGATCACTGATAACTGATAACTGGTCACTGATCACTGATCACTGATTTACTCTCCCGCATGATAGGAACTGCGGACTAGGGGGCCAGATCTAACCTGAGAAAACCCCATTTTTTGGGCGATTTCTCCCAACTCGCTAAATTCTGCGGGAGTCCAATATTTCTGTACGAGCAAATGTTCCAGAGAAGGACGCATATATTGACCAATAGTAACTCGATCGCAGTCGATCGCGCGTAAATCTGCCAAAGTCTCGATAATTTCCTCTTTTGTCTCACCGTGACCGACCATTAGGCCAGATTTCGTCGGAATCGATCGATCGATTTCCTTAACATAACGCAAAACCGCCAAAGAGCGATCGTATTTAGCCCCGCGTCTAACCGGCTTTTGCAAACGGCGCACCGTCTCGATATTGTGATTGTAACAGGCAGGTTTTGCCCCCACCACCGTCGCCACCCGTTCCTGTTGACTTCCCTTACCTCCAGCAAAATCTGGGGTTAACACCTCAATTAAAGTGTGGGGATTGAGTTCGCGAATGGCTGTCATCGTCCGCACAAACCAACTGGCCCCGCCGTCTTCTATATCATCTCTGGCCACAGAAGTCAAGACAACGTAACTTAAATTTAACAATTGCACCGCTTCCGCCACTTTTTGCGGTTCCTCCACATCAAGAGGCATGGGTGCATGACCCTTATCCACTTGACAAAAAGCACAGGACCGGGTACAGGTGGGACCCATCAACAAAAAAGTCGCCGTACCTTGGGCATAACATTCGCCGCGATTGGGACAGCGACCCTCCTCGCAGATAGTATGAATGTTCCTTTGTTTGATAATGCGCTGAACCGTGGAGATTTCGCTAGATTTGCCGAGTGAACGCCGTAACCAAGGAGGTAAAGAGGTGATTTCCTCGCGCCACTGTGGGGGTATATTGGACATGAGAAGTTAACTAATGTTGGGGGTTGGGGATTCCAGTTATCAGTTTCTGAAGGCAAGGGGCAAAAGTAAAGAACCTGGCAATTATCCTACCTAAAAATAAGGTTAGAAACCAAGTACATCAAAGCTTTTAGCTTAACAAATTAGTTTTTAGATTCGGCCCTTGTTAGCAGTTTTTAGTGGACAGTCTTAAGTAGAAAATTGCCGTCTTTTCACTGATCACTGATCACTGTTTGGTAGGTTGGAACTAGGTTAGGATAGCTAACCTAACCTAGAAAATTTTTAGGAAGCTAAGGCTACCTCGACTATTTGTTGTAGTTCCCCATTTTGATAGAGTTCGATCATAATGTCGGAACCGCCAATAAACTCACCGTTGATATAGACTTGGGGAATAGTCGGCCAATTGGAATACTCCTTAACTCCTTGTCTTAACTCCTGATCTTGCAGAATATCGACAGTTTCGTAGGAAACCCCCAGAATATTGAGAATTTGTATGACGTTATTCGAGAAACCACACTGAGGCATTAATTTATTGCCCTTCATGAACACAAGAACTTTGTTATTCTGGACTAATTGATCGATTCTGGCCTTAGTTTCGGGTGTCATAGGTCTAGTAGCTAGAATTTGAGCAAGAATAGCCAATCCTGAGACGTGGCATATCCTATTAGTTTAGCACAAGCCGTTGGGATAGCCTTAAAAAGGAAGGTCTTCGTCCTCCTCCAAACTATCTAAAATTTCGTTAACATCAGGTCTCCCGCGCACGATAGTCATATTTTCCAGAGACTTATTAACTTTAGTTTCTGCGTCCGAATTTTCTGGCACTGAATAACCCATATTGACCAGTTCACCATCAAAAGATTTCGCTAACTTTTGAGCGGCTGCCAAAATTTCGCTAACATCGACATCTTGATCTAATGTCCCTAAAGATGAATCAAAATTTAAGATTTTTGTGGTCAGTTCTGTGCTAGGAGTTTTTGGGGTTTCCGATGCAGTGATCTTTGCTTCTTTTTTCTCAATAATTGCTTCTTTGACCGGGGGAATATCCACCACGGTCATAACTTTATTTTCGGGAGTTATTGGTGGGGTTGGTGCGGTTTCTGGTGGTGGTTGCATCTTGGCCGCTGGGGATTGGGAAACTTCCGCAGCCATGGCAGCAGTGGCGGAACCTACCTGTAAATGAACTTTAATCCGGCGCTGAAAAACTGCCTCGAAAGCTGACTCAATATTAGTCAAGCGCAGCCGGGCCATTTTTAATAATTGTTCCGAAGATATGCTTAAATAAGCACTCGATTCTTCCATACTAAAAAGACTGCCGTGCTGACGCAAGAGAGTGCGAGTAGTGGGGGGTTCCATTACTTCTAAAACCCGCTGCCAAATTTGTTCATGATTGTCATCACTAGCAACAGTTTTAACCTCAGTTTTCGGCACTGCGACGCTAGTTGTCGGGGTGATAACTGGCGGTTTGATCGGTTCATTAACCGGCGCCGGCGCTGTGATCACTTCCGGAGGCCTCTCGGTGCTGGTTTGGGGACGGGAAGGCACTGTCGTGGTAACTAGAGGAATCACCTGTGCTTGCGGTAACAGTCCTAATAGAGTGACTTCTAACCAGAGACGGGGTTGAGTGGTGTTTTTTAGTTGCGTTTCGCTGTCTTTAAGCAGTTGTTGACCGCGGAGAATTTCCTCTAAAGACCAAGTACGCGCTTCCGTACATAATTCCTGCCAAGTGGGAGCAGTGACAGCGACCATTTCTGGACGATTAGGGGCAGTTTTGGCTAAAAGTAGGTTTAAATAGAATCCCGCTAGATTTTGCAAGACGATTAAAGGTTCCTTACCGCGATTCATCAGATGGCGACATTGTTCGATAACTTGATCGGGAATATTGCCATGAATGACTTTAAGTAGGGTTAAGAGGTCTCTTTCGGGGACTGCACCGACCAAATCCCAGACTCGCTCGGCCGTAATCGTTCCTGCGAGTAAACTTAATTGATCGAGGAGACTTTCGGCATCGCGTAAACCACCGTTAGCAATCTGAGCCACAAGGGTTAATGCTTCTAGGTTAATATCGATCGCTTCTATTTGGGCGATTTTTTGCAGGTGTGCCACCATCGCATCGAGAGCAATACGGCGATAATCAAAGCGTTGACAACGGGAGATGATAGTAGGCAAGACACGCTGAGGATCGGTGGTAGCAAGCACAAAAATCACTCGATCCGGCGGTTCTTCCAGAGTTTTCAGCAAAGCATTAAAGGCCGCCGTACTGAGCATATGGCAGTTATGAACTAATAACCCATTGGCAACAAAATTATGATTGTCCTCCACTTCTAGGTCATAGACGCTTTCTGTGTCACCTTCTTGAATCCCTATCACTTCCTCGAAATTTGTCAGCCATTGAGGGGATTTTATGATACTAGGCCTGTATTGCACCGCAGCCACATTCACAGGGGATAGGATATGATCGCCGATTTTGAGATTTTTTGCTTGTATCCATGCTTTTTCTGTTCTAATCAAATGATTACCAGTGCAATTAATCGTCCGATTTCTGGTTTGAATGGTTAAAGTTGCTTTTACGCCTCGGTTTAGCCATCGCAGGACTTTTTTATATTCCCACTCTCCGCTGCTCTCGTTGTAACTGAGAACTCGTTTTCCGAGAATCTCAGGATGATTAATGGGGATTAATCCCGTTTCGGTGAAAACAAGGCTATCCCCAGTCAGGCACTCATCGATGACATAGACTTTATAACGACATTGGACGGGGGCAAATTGCGATCGCTCGATAATTTCCCGAATGTTATCCACACCGGTATTACTAGCGGCATCAATTTCGATCACGTCTAGGGCCGAACCATTGGCGATCGCTTGACAGACGGAACATTTACCGCAGGGAATCGGCGTCGGATGGTCACTAGACAGACAGTTGAGGGATTTGGCTAAAATTCGCGCCGAGGAGGTTTTCCCCGTGCCTCTGGGTCCAGTAAATAGGTATGCAGGAGCGATTCGCTCACTGATTAAGGCATTACTCAGGGTCGTGGCGATCGCTGATTGTCCCACCAAATCGGCAAAGGTTTGGGGACGATACTTATGATGTAGAGGTTCGTAGGTCATGACTGGCTGAAAACTTTTTCCGCACCCTAGAGACTACTATTATCCTATCCCGATTCTTTTTCAACACGAGAACAAGTGTATGCTTTTGATCTAGACAGTTGTAATGCGCGATTTGCATCACAAGAATGGCAATTTAGCTAAGGCTTCTAATAAATTGTATTAATAACTACAATTTGGCCGAGAAAACCTGACGACTATCTTAGTATGCCCAAAGACAGCGCCACCAATCAGACCCACTGCTTATGACTGAATCGACAAAAACCCAATGTCCTTACTGTGGAGTAGGTTGTGGTTTGACAGTCACCCCCCCCGCGTCGGCCGGACAAGCATGGAAAGTCTTCGGGGACAAGTCCCACCCCTCCAGTCAAGGTATGGTCTGTGTTAAAGGGGCCACCGTAGCGGAATCAATCGATAAAAATCGCCTCAAAACCCCGATGATCCGCGATTCTCTCCAAGAGCAATTCCGTCCTTGTACCTGGGAAGAAGCCCTCGATCGCATCGTTAACCGTATCCAAACTCTAATCGCTCAGGGGGAAAAGGAAAGTATCTGTTTATACGGTTCGGGACAATTTCACACCGAAGATTACTACATCGCCCAAAAACTGGTCAAGGGCTGTCTGGGAGTCAATAACTTTGATGCTAATTCCCGTCTCTGTATGTCTTCGGCCGTGGCCGCTTACCTGGACAGTTTCGGATCTGACGGTCCCCCCTGCTGTTACGATGACCTAGAATTAACCGATTGTGCCTTTTTGGTGGGGACAAATACGGCCGAATGTCACCCCATCATCTTTAACCGTCTGCACAAGTATCTCAAACGCAACCAACAAGCGAAATTAATCGTCGTTGATCCCCGCAGCACCAAAACCGCCGAGGCCGCTAATCTCCACCTAGCCATTAACCCCGGGACCGATATTGACCTATTTAACGGGATTGCTCACCTGTTACTGAATTGGGGGGCGATCGATACCGATTTTATCGATAAATGCACCCGGGATTTCGGCAAATACGCCGAAATTATCCGCCATTATCCCCCCGAAATCGTCGCGCATAAATGCGGTATCCCCATCGACGATTTAGAAAAGGCTGCCCGCTACTGGGCCGAATCAAAAAGAGTGCTTTCTCTCTGGTCGATGGGTATCAATCAATCCAGCGAAGGCACGGCCAAAGCCCGCACTTTAATCAATTTACACCTAATGACGGCTAATATCGGTAAACCGGGGGCCGGTCCTTTTTCCCTAACCGGACAACCTAACGCCATGGGGGGACGGGAAGCCGGCGGCCTCTGCCATCTTCTGCCCGGTTATCGTTCCGTCAAAAATCCCCAACACCGGGCCGAAGTGGAACAAGCTTGGGGTTTACCTGCTGGTCGGATTTCTCCGGTCCCTGGTCGCGACGCTTGGAGTATGATTACCGGTTTGGAGACGGGAGAGGTGAAATTGCTCTGGATTGCCGCCACTAATCCGGCTGTTAGTATGCCTGATCTAAAACGTACCCAGGCGGCCCTGTTAAAATCACCTTTTACTGTCCATCAGGATGCCTACTATCCCACAGAAACCAGTGCCTACGCCCATTTATTACTGCCAGCAGCCCAATGGGGTGAAAAAACGGGAACAATGACCAATTCTGAGCGCGTGGTGACTTTAAATAAGGCTTTTCGTCCTCCCGTCGGTCAAGCTAGGGCCGACTGGCAAATTTTCGCCGAAGTTGGTCGCCGTTTGGGGTTTCAGGCACAATTTAATTTTCAGGATTCGGCCGAGGTATATTCCGAGTTTATCCGCTTGACATATAAACGTCCTTGTGATATGACGGCGATTAATTATGAGCGCCTGGCCGAGACTCCCCGACCGTGGCCCGATTCCATCGATGAAATTTCCGCCCCTAAAACCGCTAATTCTGGGGAATTACTGGGTAATTTAGTTAAAGATCACGATAAAAGCCAAAAAACAGCCGCAAAACGCCTTTATACCGATGGTAAATTTAATACTGCCGATGGACGTGCTGTTTTCGCCGCCTACCACAGTAAAGGTCTAGCGGAACCCCCCGACGAGGAATATCCCCTAGTGTTGACCGTGGGGCGTTTGTACGGTCACTGGCACACCCAAACCCGCACCGGCCGCATCGAGAAAATTGTCAAAATGCACCCCGCACCTTTTCTGGAAATTCATCCCCAAGATGCGGCAAAATTGGGCATAGAAGCTGGAGAATGGGTGGAGGTGCGTTCTCGTCGCGGTTCTGCCCGTTTTCCCGCTTTAATTACCAAAGCAATTGCTCCTAATTGTGTCTTTGTGCCGATGCACTGGGGGGCTTTATGGGCAGAAAATGCTGAGGCTAATAGTCTCACCCATCCGGCCGCTTGTCCGATTTCCCTGCAACCGGAATTAAAAGCTTGTGCCGTCAAATTAATCCCGATCAAGTCTTTAGTTAATGCCGAATTATCTCCCGGTCAATTTCTGGCAACTCCCTAATCAAATTTGGCTTTCCCTTTGGTTACTTTTGTTATACCAATTGGCTACAATATCATAGGTAGTTTTTGTTGAGAAAATTGCTATTACAAAAACAAAATCCCCAATTATCAGGCATTTAACTACACTATTCTCATTCCGAGATTTCGATCGAATTAACCGCTCTTTGCCAACGTTTTTTCCAGTGGCTAGTCGGTTCTAAATCAGAGAGAGCCTGTTCGCTGCGACGACGTTGTATGATAACTTCGGCTGGGTCGCTTAAAGTCGGGTCTCGATAGGGAATAGCGGCTTTAGTTTGCAGATGTTCCCGTTCCTGTGCTGATAGAGATGGGGGTAAGGACAAAAAACTGGCTATTGTCCCCGGCGATCGCCGCCCGACGCTATCGGTGGCCCCAATCTGCAATCCTGCTAATTGTAAAGCCCTTCGCACCGAGGCAGCACAGGAATAGGTGACTAAATAACCCGTCGGACTCAGACATTTTGCCACTAAAGCTAAAAACTCCACCGTCCACAGTTGCGGACATTTACCCGGGGAAAAGGGATCGAGAAAAATTGCCTCTGCTTGAAAACCCGCTTCAATCACCTTGGTTATCGTCTGTCGCGCATCCCCGATTAACAGTTTAGCGGTGAGATTAGGCAAGTCTAGCCGGTGATTATGGGCAAAATCACTTAAATATTCGGGAATTGGTTGACTCCAACTATTTAAGAGCTTTTCTCTAATAGCTGCTAGGGGAACCACTCGATCGCTTTCTAAAGCTAATAATTCTACCCGACAATCCCCCCTAACTTGCCAAATGGCCGCCAAGGCAGCGGCGGTATTGTACCCTAAGCCGTAACAAATGTCAAGAACTTTTAGATTATTGCTCTGGTCTGCTTTTGCTGCCAGACGACTGGAGAGGATAAATTTTTTCTCGGCTTCTTCCCTTGCCCCGGAGGTAGAATGATAACATTCTCCGAATTCGGTCGAAAAAAAGGTAGAAGAACCATCCTCAGTGACTTTTTGCGGGTAGACTTCGGGGGAGACAAGCATGGTGATGGAGAATGTCTTTGAGATGAATATCGGTTTCCAGCAGGCAAGCATGACCACTATTGGGCAGAATCGTTAATTTTGCGGCGGGTAACTGCTGAATTAGGCGTTTAGCCTCCGCTACCGATGGTAACAGTCGATCCCCTTGACTGGCTATCACTAACACCCCCAATTGCAGACTTTTTAACTCGCTGGCACTAACCTGAAACCGTTGTAACTGGGATAAACGCCAGCTAATCGTCTTCGGTGGGACGTATTGCATGGCTTTGAGGAGAGAGCGGCGATCTTCCCTAGACATTCGACCCAGAGCGGCCAGAAAGGGTAAAATAGTTAGGGCTGAGCTGCTGTGGATGAAATCGGGCATCATCTGGGTGATACCGATTCCCAAGCTTAAAAGAGGTCTTTGATTAAAAGAAGAAGCGGGGTTAATTAAAATCAGTTTTTTAATTAATTTTGGTGATTTTGTCGCTATTTTCAAGGCTAAACAGCCACCAAAAGACTCACCGCAAAGATAGACTTTTCTCGATTGTCCCTTTAATTCCTGGGCCAATAAAGCAATCACGCAGTCGCTTAATTCCTCCCAATCACCGAGATATTGCGGGGAAATGGCCAAACAACGCAGATCGAAGTAAGGGGCAAGGTTGTTAATCTGACGATGGTAGAGTTGGCCGCTGCCATCCATTCCGGGTAAAAATACAAACAGGGGATAATCGGGACGGGGATGACGGGGAATAATCCAACTGACAGGTTGTTCCATTGTGCAACAAGCGCGATCGATGTTAAAAAAGTTTTTTCTGGTTATCTATATTTAAGGATAATTAATATTAGAGAGATTTGCCAATTTTAAGAGTAGTATTAACCCCCAACCTATGGATGGTTTCTCCCTGCTCCCCAACCCCTGATAACTGATAACTGATAACTGATAACTGATAACTGATTAACACAAGCCAAATTTTTAGGCTGCCGCTAAATTAGCAGCCACGAAATCCCAATTAACTAACTTAGTTAAAAAGTCGCTGATGTAATCGGGACGACGATTTTGGTAGTCGAGATAATAAGCGTGTTCCCACACATCCATAGTTAAGAGGGGAACCTGTCCAGCGGTTAAAGGATTGTCAGCGTTGCCGGTTTTGGTAACTTTGAGAGTACCGTTATCGAGAACCAACCAAGCCCAACCACTACCGAACTGAGTAGCGCCGGCGGTTTTGAAAGCTTCGACAAATTTCTCGAAACTGCCGAAATCTGCGTTAATTTTATCGGCTAAAGCACCGGTAGGCGCACCGCCACCACCCGGTTTCATGCAGTCCCAATAAAAACTATGATTCCATGCTTGGGCGGCATTGTTGAAAACCCCAGCTTTAGAGGCATCACCGGCAACCTTAACGATAACTTCTTCTAAAGAGAGAGCATCGAGTTCCGTATCTTTGACCAAACCGTTATAGTTATTGACATAAGCGGCGTGGTGCTTGTCGTGGTGGAATTCTAGGGTACTTTTGGTGATGCAAGGCTCTAAGGCAGTGTAATCGTAGGGTAAAGGGGGAAGTGTGTAAGCCATCTGTGGTTCTTTATATCCTCTCTTGAGAGCTTGTTTAAGTTAGTGTTGATAAAACTTTACATCCTCGATCATAGCACCGAAGGAGACTTGATCAGTGATCACTGATCAGCTTTTTTCTCCCTTCTCCCCCATCACCCCAACCCTAACTCCTGACTGATAACTGAAAAATCACCCCAGCCTCCATCGACCGTCTCCTAAATCCTGAGAAGATCACCAAACAATGTTAGAATAATTCGCGTACTGTAGGCGCTTGCAGATTCTTGTGGGCGTGGCAGGGCAGGCGAAAAACGATTCCGTTAGGAATTAGACCAAAAAAGTTCCACTGGCAACAGCAGTAGATTTTATCTCACTGGGTTGACTGGTTGGCAGTTCGTCAAATTACGGATCAATACAAAATTATCATTTACAGATCTTTCTTGGTAACTTATGGCACAGCGTACACGCTTAGGTGAAATCCTTCGTCCCCTCAACTCAGAATATGGTAAAGTTTCTCCCGGTTGGGGAACTACCTTGCTGATGGGAGTGTTTATGGCTCTGTTTTTAGTCTTTTTGCTGATTATTTTACAGATCTACAACTCCTCCCTAATTTTAGAAGGATTTAATGTAGATTGGGGTCAGTAAACAGATTCCAACAATCTTGTCGGCATTTTTGGCCGCAGAATTGTCCCGCGGACTTTAGCAGGTGGGTTATTGCCCACCGCAAGTTTTTTATTAGGAGCAGAAAAATGAATATTTTTGGGATTGGATTGCCAGAAATGGGGTTAATTCTCTTGATTGCCCTGCTAGTTTTCGGACCGAAGAAATTACCAGAAATCGGTCGCAGTTTAGGCAAAACGATTCGAGGATTTCAAGAAGCATCCAAGGAATTTGAAAGTGAATTTAAGCGAGAGGCCCAGCAGATTGAAGACTCGGTAAAAATCAAGGCTGAATTAGAAGAAAGTCAATCTCCTAGGGATCAAACTCGTTCCAGTTAAGAACTGTGTAGAGATGTAGTGTAGGTCAAATTCGAGGCTATCCGCTAGATTAACATCGAGAATGACCAAATCGAGATTAAATTGGCAGTTTTACCATAGACCTCTTGTAAAAATCAAAAATTGTTGTTAGGGTCAGGAGCCGGTCGTCAGGAGTCAGGAGACAGGAGATTATTTTATTTATTCTTCCCACTTCCCCACACCCCACACCCCACACCCTACACCCTACCCCCACGAAAAACTTTTTCAGCAGACCCTAAGTAGGCAGAATATATCATTAGTTTGAGAATTCCCAGACGGCAGGGAAAAAATGACAATTTCCTTGCTATAAGTATTGTAGATGTCAAGAGTGTTAACTGAATGTCTATAGTGGTATCCCCCGAACAAGTCCATCAAATCGTCAACAACCTCCATCACGATCCTTTTGAGGTTTTGGGGGCCCATCCCCTAGAAGAAGAAGGAAAAGTAAATAAATGGGTTGTTAGAGCCTATTTACCGAAAACCACGGCCGCTTGGGTTATTTTACCGTCCCAAAGACAAGAATATCCCATGACGACCGCTTATCACCCCCATTTTTTCGAGTGCGTTATCGATATCGGTGAACTGAACAATTATCAATTACGCATTCACGAGGGGGAACAGGAACGGGTAATCTATGATTCCTATGCCTTCCGTTCTGCCAAACTTAGCGATTTTGATTTACACCTGTTTGGGGAGGGCAACCATCATCGCATTTATGAAAAATTAGGGGCGCATTTAGCCGAAATCGAAGGTATTAAAGGGGTTTATTTTGCCGTTTGGGCCCCTAATGCTCGCAACGTCTCGATTATTGGTGATTTCAATAACTGGGATGGTCGTGATCACCAAATGCGGAAACGTAATAATATGGTCTGGGAATTGTTTATCCCGGAAATCGGTGTTGGCACTAAATATAAATACGAGATCAAAAATTGGGAAGGTCATATTTACGAAAAATCTGATCCCTACGGTTTTGCTCAAGAAGTACGCCCGAAAACCGCCTCGATCGTGGCCAATTTAGATAGCTATACTTGGGATGATAGCGATTGGATGGAAAAACGCCGCCATAGCGATCCTTTAACTCAACCGGTTTCCGTTTACGAATTACACCTCGGTTCTTGGCTGCACACTTCCAGTGCCGAACCCCCCCGTTTACTTTCCGGAGAAGGGGAAGCGGTTCCCGTGTCGGAATGGAACACTGGGGCGCGCTTTTTGAGTTACTACGAGTTAGCCCAAAAACTGATTCCCTACGTTAAAGAATTAGGTTACACCCATATCGAATTATTACCGATCGCCGAGCATCCTTTTGATGGTTCTTGGGGTTATCAAGTGACGGGTTATTTTGCCCCCACCAGTCGCTACGGCAATCCTGAAGATTTTATGTATTTTATCGATCAATGTCACCAAAATGGCCTTGGTGTGCTAGTGGATTGGGTCCCCGGTCACTTCCCCAAAGATGGCCACGGGTTAGCCTTCTTTGATGGTACTCATCTTTATGAACACGGCGACCCGCGCAAAGGGGAACACAAGGAATGGGGAACCTTAATTTTTAACTATGGTCGCAACGAAGTCAGAAATTTCCTGGTGGCTAATGCCCTATTTTGGTTCGATAAGTACCATATTGACGGTATTCGCGTGGACGCGGTGGCTTCTATGCTCTATCTCGATTATTGTCGTAAAGATGGGGAATGGGTGGCTAACGAGTACGGTGGCCGGGAAAATTTAGAGGCAGCGGAATTCCTGCGTCAAGTAAATCATGTAATTTTTAGCTATTTCCCCGGAATTCTCTCTATTGCCGAAGAATCCACCGCTTGGCCGATGGTGTCCTGGCCCACCTATATGGGCGGTTTAGGCTTTAATTTAAAGTGGAATATGGGCTGGATGCACGATATGCTCGATTATTTCGGCATGGATCCCTGGTTCCGTCAATTCCATCAAAATAATGTCACTTTTAGTATGTGGTATAACCACAGCGAGAATTATATGCTGGCTTTGTCCCACGATGAAGTGGTTCACGGCAAAAGTAATATGATTGGCAAAATGCCGGGGGATGAGTGGCAAAAATTTGCCAATGTCCGGGCATTATTTAGTTATATGTTTACCCACCCCGGTAAGAAAACCATGTTTATGAGCATGGAATTTGGCCAGTGGAGTGAGTGGAATGTTTGGGGTGATTTGGAGTGGGGTCTTTTGCAGCATGAACCCCATCAACAGCTAAAACGCTTTTTCTCGGATTTGAACGCCACCTATAAGAGTGAACCTGCTTTATATACCCAGGATTTTGGTCAGGATGGCTTTGAGTGGATCGACTGTAGTGATAATAGTCATAGTGTCGTTTCTTTCCTGCGCTGGAGCAAAAATTGGCAGGAGTTTCTGGTGGTGGTCTGTAATTTTACTCCCCAACCCCACAGCCATTATCGCGTTGGTGTACCCCATCCCGGTTTTTATCAGGAAATCTTTAACAGCGATGCGGGTAAATATGGCGGTAGTAATATGGGCAACCTTGGCGGTAAATGGTCGGAGGAATGGTCCTATCATAGCCGTCCCTACTCGATTGATCTCTGTTTACCACCTTTAGGGGTTTTAGTTCTCAAAATCAGTCCTAATGCTTCTGGGGAATAGGTAGGGTTTTTTCAGTGTTGCCAAAGGCACGGCGTAGCCGTCCAGTAAACAGTAATCAGTGAACTGAAAACTAACATCTGATAACTGATCACTGATAACTGATCACTGACTAACCCCCAACCCCTAAGAAAAAATTTAGAGGCCATCTTCCGGAAAGTGGCCTCTTTTTAGGGTGAATTTTCCAGAAACTATTAAGGCGAAAATTAATCAGGGGGAGAAACTGGTTAACCATTTTTCATCTCCCTTAATATTTCCTTACTTTTTCGTTAATATTTATGGTAGCAAAGCCATTTGATGGTCTGATACTAAATCCGTTGAGTATAGGCTAAATATCAGGAGAGGCAATAGGCACTCTTGCAATAGGCAAAAGGATCAATAGATAATCAGTCTTTAATAACAGGATTTAGTCTGAACAGGTACAGACAAGAAAGTGCAGAAAGTGGGCATTTTCCTCCGTCGAGCATCAAAACCATAAACAAGCAAAAGTATCTGTATATTTAGTTACTAAATAAGACAGATTTGCCCTAGATGCAGACCGGGCAAAAGACGGTCAAAAACTAACCCATCAGGATCACCGTATCGATGACGTGGATCACACCATTATCTGCCTCGATATTACCCGCCACCACCGTGGCATTTTTCACCTCAAAACCTTCGCTACAATCGACGGGAATCGGTGAACCCTCTAGAGAAGTCACTACGGCCAATTTTGCCAAATCTTCCTGCATATATTTGCCCGCAACGACGTGATAGGTGAGAATTCGGGTTAATTGGGGGATATTCTGCACTAGGGTTGTAATCGTCCCGGGGGGCAATTTGGCAAAAGCGTCATCGGTGGGGGCAAAAACCGTGAACGGGCCGGGACTTTTTAGGGCATCCACAAGATTAGCGGCTTGTACCGCCGTCACTAGAGTTTTAAAATTATCGGCACTGACCGCAATATCGACAATATCTGCCATAAACTTGACTCGATCCTCAAAAAAATCATCTATTTCAGATTTTAAACTTAATCTTGTCCCAAAGATCGTTCTAGGGATGGGGTGTGGGAATTATGAATTATGAATTATGAATTATGAATTATGAATTGGGGAAGTGGGGTGTGGGGTGTGGGGTGTGGGGTGTGGGGTGTGGGGTGTGGGGTGTG
>NZ_BDSM01000043.1:0-21167 GCF_003112475.1 Microcystis sp. 0824
GATACCTTCAATAAACTAGACTACACAATCTGGTTAATGTTAAGGGCATGGACAGTAACAAGATGCGGTAAAGCGAGCTACAAAAAGCTGAGAAACTATTTCAGACCGGGTACAGTTAAACTCAGCAATGGGAAAGAAAGACAAGAATCTTGGCTATTTAAAACCAAAGATGGTCTTCACTTATGGAAACATAACTGGACACCAATAGTCAGACATACCCTAGTACGCCCCGACTCTTCACCATTTGACGGAAATTGGACTTACTGGGCGACCAGACGAGGACAAGCAATCGACACACCGACAAGAGTAGCTAAACTACTCAAGAAGCAACAAGGCAAGTGTAGCCGATGTGGGCAGTATTTCACCCCATCGGATTTAATTGAAGTTGACCACATTCACCCTCTAAGCCTAGGCGGAAAGGATGAATATAAGAACCTTCAATTACTACACCGCCACTGCCACGATGATAAATCGGCATCTGATGGAAGCCTTAAATCACCCGAATTGACATCTAAGGAAGTCAAACCAGATAATACAAGGCAAACCAAAAGAAGTCAAGCTGTATCCTTAACAAGGGAACAGTCAAACTAGGAGCCGTGTGAGGTGAAAGTCTCATGCACGGTTCTGAATGGGAGGGGAGGTCGGTGACGACCTTCTCGACCCCTAATTACGCGGCCGCTATCTTGGCAGAAAATGTCAAAACACCCTACACCCATAAGGGGGGATTTTTGATTTTTGCCGGGGAGGTGATATTAACGAAGTGTGTGCGATCGCATCATCTCCCCCCTGTCCGCCCTATCTTTCGCGGGCGACCCCTGCTAGGATAAAATACGGGTGAAAAATTGCTAATCCAAGGAGTACAGACGTGA
Source organism: Microcystis sp. 0824 (assembly GCF_003112475.1). NCBI lineage: Bacteria > Bacillati > Cyanobacteriota > Cyanophyceae > Chroococcales > Microcystaceae > Microcystis > Microcystis sp. 0824. Next base: position 870 of record NZ_BDSM01000043.1, read on the forward strand.
TTGAACCTTTAGTGCTAGGGATTGTCCTAGGCTTAATTCCCATTACCCTAGCGGGTTTGTTCGTTGCCGCCTATTTACAGTACAAACGGGGCAATCAATTCGGCTTAGACTAAATCTATCACGCCAATCCCCCGAATTGAGAAAATCTCCCGTCAAGCTAGGCACTAGACGGGAGATTTTCCACAGGACAAATTTGCCGCTTAACAGATTGTGGCTGCCGGCGTTGCCATCCCCGCAAAACTTATCTGTCTTATTGGGAAAGCGATCGCCTAAAACCAAGAGCTACACGACTGTTAAACTAGGAAAACGAATAACGGTTTCCGTGTATTCGGGAACCCATCCGGCGGTAGTGGTGAAGTAACGCACTGCTTTAACTCGTTTACTGGCAGTGAGGTGAAACCAGTGTTCGCTATGGGCGGGAACATTGATGTATTCTTGAGGTTGAATAGTTAATTCCCCCTGAGAACCATCGGGAAAGACAAAGCCAAAAACCCCTTCCCCATCAATGATATAACGCACCTCATCGTCAGCGTGGGTGTGACAGCGCTCGAACTTTGCCAGTAAAGTGTCGAGATTGGCAATTTCAGGGTGTAAAACGATTAAATCTCTAGCTTGATAACCCGCTTCTTGTTTAAGTTGCTCAAAATAACCGTCTAAGCTGGTTAAAACTATTTCTTTTTCTTCGTCAGTCAGAGAAGCTTGTTTAAGTAGCTGACGAGTGGCTTCGTTTTCGATCGGCCAATAGTTTAAAGTAACATTTAATTTAGCCAATTCCAGACTAATGTCGGCTAACTGGGTATAGGTTGTCCCATTCTCTAAGCGTAGTATCGCCATTGGTTATCATCCTCAAGATTACTTTTTCTATTTTAAAGTTTTCTAGAGGCAAGCCGCTCGATTTTTTGCGCCTCGATCCCTTGCCAGTTCCTAGGATTTTCTGCTCAAAAATGCTATTATGGTCTATATATGGGGAATTAGCTCAGTTGGTAGAGCGCTGCGATCGCACCGCAGAGGTCAGGGATTCGAGTTCCCTATTCTCCATTTTCCAGAGATATTAACCGCTTTTCAAGGTTCAAGAAAGATTATGAACCAGTCTCAACTTCCCAAAAAGGCGTTACTTTTATTTCTGGGGAGAATAGCAGAGGATTACTGACAGAAAAGCTAAAAGATTTGACTTGTGGTGGTAATTTTCCTTGAAAAAATGCCATTAATTCCTGATCATTTCTCGGTAAATGACTAAGGATAACTCCATTAGCTGAATTATCTTGAACAAAGCGAAAATTGGCTTGAGTTCCATCGAGATAATTAACGTTAATTATCACGGGAGGGATTCTAAATATTTTTTTGATTATTTTACCCAACCAAGAATATTCAAATTTAACTTGAACACGAGTAATCCCACTATTACGAGTAGGTAATTCATAGACTTGATCCCAAGTAATATTAGTGGTCTCTCCTAAAGGTTTTGGACTGCAACGACTGACTTTTTGTCTTTCTAGAAGATAAAAGTTGGTTGTGATTGCGGGGATTTGGAAGGGGGAATTTACCGAGTCAAGTTGATAATTACAAACCACATAGGAAAAGGCTTTCGGTTCATCAAAAAAAGGATGTCTGCCATCAATAGATTGAAAGTGATAAATCAGATAATCTCTGGGAGATTTAGATAAGCTTTGATAATTTAGTTCATCCAGTTTTTCCGTATAAGCAGAATAGGATTGAATAATCGGCCGCGGTTTCCAATTAAGCTGATTGCCCGGAATAAGTGAAAATTCCCAGGGAATTATATCAATAGTTTTGCCTTGCACTTTTTCCAGCACAGAATCGGGTATTTTGGTAGCGGTAGCAATGACTTGTAAATTTTGAGTTGTACTCCTTTCACCTCGCATTTCTAATTCTCTGGGATTAAGCATAGAGGAAATGACAACCCCAATATTATTAGCCACCCTATCGGGACTGAAATTACTCCACTGGCGAGCATTTTCCAATATAGTCCAATTAGGACTATAGGTGATAATAATACATCCCAAAAGAATTATTCCCCAAGCACAATAGGCAATTTTCTTAAACCGAGAGTTTTTAATAATTGTTGTATAGAGAGAAGCTAATAAAATAACCACAAGTGTAAAAACAACAACGTGAGCATCTTGTCTAACAAATCCATGCTTAAATGATAAAAATATAGGAAAAATATAGGCAATGGCTAGACTAATTTTTTGGTCTATAATTGCCAGAGACATTAAAAGCAAACTTAAGGCAAAGCAGAGCAAGGCAATGAGTAAATGATGGTAATTTCCTACAATACTCATCCCACTGGAATAACCAGAAGAAATTTGCCAAGAATTGCTCAAATATCCCATAAGAGAGGGAAAATTATCTAGATTAATTGTTTGGAGGAGAAGTAACCCATAAAGCCCATAAAATACTAACAAAGGTAACAAGTTAAGTAAGTGATTCTGATTAAATAGAAGATAAATGCTGCCTTTGATACCCCTTGCCTCTCTTAATAAGGGGGGTGCCGATAGGCGGGCAGACCTGACGATAAACCAGAGAGTTAAAGCCACTCCTCCAGCAATGCAAAGATTAACTATAATGTGAATGAAGGCTCGGTTATAAGAGGCTGGATAGAGAAAAATAAAGGCAATGGAAGGAATGGTTAAAGTTAAGTTGATACCAGCGAGAACATTTTTTATAACTATCGATGGTGACTTTTGAAAATATCCCCGAAAAATATTAACAAATATGTAGATAAACAGGCTTCCTGCTAGATAAATTCCTAAAGTTAGTTTGGTGAGTATAGAGAAACCAGTGATCATGCCAATAGCTATAGCCAAATAATTGATGTACTTTTGAAAAAAGTTATCAAAAGACATGAGTATCAGGAGGATAAATGTCATCTGATAATCAACAGTAAAGCCGATACTGTTGTAGGGATTTCCTACTAGGGTAGCAAAAATAATTGACAGCACAAAAACTATTTGATTGCTATAGTCCTTAATAAATAATAATCTGAGAATAACCACCGCTAATACACAAAGGTGTATCAACCAGCGAAAATAGATAATTTGGGAAAAGTTGTGATTTAAAGATGTGCCATGAATCAGATAGCCTAGGGGTCCATAGGTGAAGATAATATCTTGTCCAAAAATTAACTGTTTATGGGCAGCATCACTAATAGCAAAAGCCCAAGAATAATCTAAACCAATTTCTAACCAATCAATAATAGGCAAATTTGCCAGAAAAAAGTAGGCGGTAATGATAATTAGTATTACCTTGACGAATACAGGTGATTTGAGAGATTTTTTCTGCATAATTGTTGAGTTAAAAAATACCTTTTAATTCCTTTTCGTGGGTGTGAATCCAATCAAAAATATCTTGGATTAATTTTCTACCGTCTCGCTGGGGTTGCCATCCAGTTATAGAACTGATTTTGCGGGAATCAGTGATAAAAATTGGCATATCTCCGGTGCGATTTTCGGTAATTGCCTCAATCATTATACTATTGCCCGTGATTTCTTGACATAGTTTTGTGGTTTCATAAAGGGACAAGGAAAAATTTTGCCCACCCCCCACATTAAAAGTCTGCCCTTTGAATTGTTCTAAATTAGCAATCTGAATATCGATTAAATCGAGTAAATCAGCTACATGAAGAAAATCTCTAACCTGTTTCCCCGTACCACCATAACCGATGTATTTTAAGGACTTCTGAAAGTAATGATTAGCTACCCAAAGGGCAAAAACTCCCTGATCAACTTTTCCCATTTGCCAAGGACCAGTTAAAACTCCACAGCGATTAATTAAAGTTCTTAATCCGTAGGCATCCCCATATTCATTAATAATCAATTCCGATGCTAACTTAGTGGAACCGTAGAGAGAACGAGGCAAATCCAAGGGAAATTGTTCCGCAATACCAAAAGCAGAAACCCCGGGTAAATTTTGCTGTTCAGATAACTGAAAACGAGTATCTGTTTCTGTATAGTTTAATTGATTAAGATAGGCGATGGGATAAACTCTGCTGGTGGAGAGAAAAATAAAATCTGCTTGGGTTTGTCTAGCTAATTCTAAACAGTTAATCGTTCCAATTAAGTTGGTTTGCAAAACATAGCCCGGGGAAGTATAACCAGCTAAAACGGAAGGTTCTGCTGAACATTCTAGGATTAAATCCACTGGCAAAGCGGATGCTTCTAAGTCTTCCGCATTTCTGACATCTCCATGAACAAATTCAATTCCTGCTTGTTTGAGACGGGGAATATTTAATTCAGAACCGCGACGTTTTAAGTTATCTAAGGCGATAATTTTCCAATCAGGATAAAGTTGGGCTAATCCTAAACCTAAAGAACTGCCCACAAAACCCGCACCGCCCGTAATTAACACTTGCCTAGTCATCAAAAATACTCCAATAGATGATAATTATCAACCCACTTGATTCTTTTTCTGTTTGCGCTTATAGTCGCCTCGAGAAAGGTGTTTTTCTAACCAGATAGAGAGAACTATAAATAAATAACGACTACCCATTTCCTTGAGTTTTAACTTGGAAATCCCCGTGGTACGATTGCGCCAAGTGATTGGAATCGTCCTGTAGGAATATCCTCGCACGATCGCTTTTAAGGGCATCTCTACTGTTAAGTTAAAATGGTGAGATAGTAGAGGTGAGATTCCTTCGATAACCTCCTTACGATAGATTTTAAAGGCGTTAGTGGTATCATTAAATTTTATCCCAAATAAAACCTGAATAAATAGATTAGCCAAACGATTAATGAATAACTTGTGTATGGGATAATCAATAACTTTTCCTCCTTTGATAAAACGGGAACCAAAAACGCAATCGTAGCCTTCTTGGAGTTGATAATAATAGTCCACTATATTATCGGGAGAGTCAGAATTATCTGCCATTACTACTGCCACTGCATCACCGCTAAAATTTTCTAATCCACAGCGTACCGCAAAACCAAAACCATTGGGATAATAGTTATTGATGTAGCGAATCCGGGGATTTTCTTGGTTGATTTTTTGCAGAACTGCTTCGGTGTTATCTTTGCTATTATCATTAACCACTAGGATTTCATAATCAATTTTATCCCCTTCTAAACGTTCGGATATTAAGTGAGCAGTGCTTTCGATGCAATCTTCTTCGTTGTAAGCAGGAATAACTATTGATAAGGTTTTTACTGCATAGTTATCCCTTGATTGACGTGGGTGAGAGTAACCGTCCATCTCGAAAGCTGGTGCTAATCCTTCGGGATAGTACATTTCTGTCTCATTAGTCTTATTCTTGGGTTTAAAAATTAGGCTATCACTGGCGACATAATTAATACTAGCACCCACTAAAACCCCAATCATTGTGTTAACTCCAGGGCTAATTCCTAACCAGTTCAAGAAGGGAAATATTAAGAAAACTCGCAGTAAAACTGCTAAACCTGCCGAGAGATGATAGAGAGGAAGTTGTATCAAAATCACATCTCTAATTGTCCAATCTCCCCCAGTCCACACCCAGATTCTATAGATAAAGAAACTGGCAATTAAAGATATTTCTATCGAAATAAGATTAGCAACATTTTTCAGAAATGGGGTATTAAATCCCAAGTCGTCAATGAACCAATAAATTAAGAATAAATTGATTAAAAATGCAATTCCCCCAGCAATGAGAAATCGGAAAATTTTATTGTTGTAGATTTTAGTTAACATAATAGTATCTTAAAACATGATCTGGTTTAGTTTTTTGATGTCAATATTGCTATTAATAACATCACTAATGTCCTCTGGTTAACTAATTGACAGATTCCCTTAATTACTAGCAGTATATTTGGCTAAAAATTACTTTTGTAACGAAGGAAAATTAGCAAATAAAAGTTGACGAGAAGAATTATTGATTTACTCTAAGTCCAACGGCTAACGTTTTGACTAAAAATCTCTTTGAGAATATCCGTTACTGTGTAGGTTAACTGCCAATCAGGATAATGATTTTTAAACTTACTCACATCAGAAATCCACCAGATATGATCACCAATGCGATTAGTCTCCACATACTGCCAGTTTAACTTTTTCTCCGCAATCGCTTCACATTCTTGAATAGCTTCTAACATGGAACAATTACTAAAGCGACTACCACCGATATTATAAACTTCTGCCACTCGCGGAGTCTGATAAAAATGATAGAAAGCATTGACGAGATCGTAACTATGAATATTATCGCGTACCTGCTTACCCTTATACCCATAAATACTGTATTCTTTGCCAATCATCGTACATTTCATTAAGTAGGATAAAAACCCGTGTAATTGGGTTCCCGAATGACTTGGACCGGTTAAACAACCGCCGCGAAAAGAGGCAGTTTTCATCTCAAAATAACGACCGTATTCCTGTACTAATACATCCGCCGCCACTTTCGAGGCACCAAACAAAGAATGTTTACAAGCATCAATACTCATCAACTCGTCAATACCTTGAGCAAAATAAGGATGATTTTCCGAGATTTCCCAACGTAATTCTTTTTCTACTAAAGGCAATTCATTCGGTCTATCCCCATAAACTTTATTGGTGGAACAAAAAATAAATACTGCTTGGGGACAGTGTTGACGAGTATTTTCTAATAAAACTAAAGTTCCGTTAGCATTGACACTAAAATCCATATAGGGATCCTTTGCTGCCCAATCGTGGGAAGGTTGCGCCGCCGTGTGGATAATTAAGGATATATCATGACTATAGGTTTTAAATATAGCTGCAATAGCTTCATGATCCCGAATATCTACAGCGTGGTGAATGTATTTATCCCCGTAATCCTGGGATAATTTGGCTCGATTCCACTCCGTTGAAGCGTCTTCGCCAAAAAATACCTGACGCATATTATTATCAATTCCAACGACGGTATAAACCTTGTCACAAAAAAACCTCACTGATTCGGATCCGATTAAACCAGCAGAACCAGTTACTAGAACGATCGCCATAACTTTATCCTGAATTTTTTGCCTAGTTGTTGAGAAATTTCCCAAGTTGAGAAAGCTTTACCCGACTTTACTAGATAGGTTCGCCTTTGTCAAATAAACAGGAGGAGATTACCTCTAATAACTGCGGCAATTCCCTGAAAAATTATTGTCTTATCCACTAGGAGCGATTTAATGGCGTTTTCTTGGCAGTAATCCCTAATTAAGTCCGCATCTCCCCCTGTTAAAATTATCCTGCTCTCTGGATATAAATTTAACCATTCCCGACTGAATTTTTCTATTCCCGCCAAAATTGTATAAATTATCCCACTTCTTATCCCTTCTGCTGTTTCTTTTGCCCACATCTGCGGTAATCTTTCCGATAAGGACACCTCTGGTAAGGCTGCCGTCCGTTCCCTTAAACTGGCTAATTGCACCTTTAAACCGGGTAAAATTGCCCCCCCCACTAGCTTTTTATCCCCATCCACTCCCGTAAAAGTTAAAGCTGTTCCCGCATCGATGACTAAACAGGGAAATCCGTATTTTTTTCCCGCACCCAATACAGCTAAAGCTCGATCAATGCCGAATGTTGCATATAAATCCAGTAAAGGAATATCTTTTAAAGTAATTATCCGTAAATTGCCATAATTTGCCCATAATTCTCTTTGGCTAGGAACCACGGAGGCAACAATCAATTCACAGTTACATTTATTTGTCAAGAGTTTAGGGAAAATTTGTTGCAAAAATTCATTACTTAGGGGTTCGGTCAGGTGGGGAGTATCGAGACAAGTTAACAGGGTTTGACCGCGAAAATACCCCCAATGTAGCCGAGAATTGCCAATCATCAAACCTATCCAGTCAGTATCTTGCTCAGTCATTTAGTTAGTAGGAATTATGAATTGGGGTGTGGGGTGTGGGGGGGAATTATGAATTATGAATTATGAATTATGAATTTGGGTGTGGGGGGGGGAATTATGAATTATGAATTATGAATTATGAATTGGGGTGTGGGGTGTGGGGAAATTAAACTAAAATCCCAAAACCTCAAAACCCCAAAACCTGTCTCCTATCTCCTATCTCCTGTCTCCTGTCTCGGAGTCTCCTGACTCCTGACTCCTGATGGCTTCAAGATAGCTGATATTTGGCGGAATTATCTAGAAATCATGACAAAAGTTTTTTAATGGTTGAACAGGCAAGAGATAAGATAACCTATGTATAGAATTTAACAAAAAATCTGGTTAACGGACATTGATCAAGTCGATAGCGCAGTGTCAAACGAGTTCTTTTCCCGCTCAGGTATGGCAATTAGATCACGGTTTAACCGTAATTCATCAGTATTTACCCGTGACTCCTGTGGTGGTGGTGGATGTGTGGGTGAAAGCAGGTGCGATCGCTGAACCCGACCCATGGTTAGGTATGGCCCATTTTCTCGAACACATGATCTTTAAGGGGACGAAAAAACTCCCCCCCGGACTCTTTGACTATTTAATCGAAAATTGTGGCGGAATGACCAACGCTGCCACCAGTCACGATTACGCGCACTTCTATCTCACCACCAGTGTGGATCAAATTGAACATACCTTACCCCATCTGGCCGAAATTCTCCTCCATGCTGAGATTGACGATGAGGAATTCTATCGGGAAAAAGATGTAGTTTTAGAAGAATTACGGGCCTGTTATGATGATCCCGATTGGATTGCCTACCAAACCCTCTGCGGAAGTATCTATCAAAACCATCCCTACGGACGCTCTATTCTAGGCGATCAACCCCGTTTAGAGCAATTAACCCCCAATCAAATGCGCTGTTTCCATCGCACCTATTATCAACCAGAAAATATGTGTGTGGCGATTATCGGGGGAATCGAACCCCAAGCAGCTTTAGAAATTATCCGGCAATCTTTTCGGGAATTTCCCGTCCCCTCGGAATCCCCTACCCATCTAGTGGCTGCCGAACCCCCCTTGATCGAAATTCGTCGTTCCCAAGTATATTTACCCCACCTAGAACATTCTCGCCTCTTGATGGGATGGATGGGACCGGGATGCGATCGCCTAGAAGATGCCTTTGGATTAGACTTGCTATCGGTAATTCTTGCCGGGGGACGCTGTTCGCGGTTAGTGCGACAGCTGCGGGAAGAAGCGCAAATCGTCCTCGATATTAACAGTAATTTTTCCCTGCAACGAGATTCCAGTCTCTTTACCATCGGCGCTTGGCTATCTAGCTCACAAATCGAGACAATTGAAGGTATTATCTGTGAACACCTCCAATGTCTGCACGATGATCCCGTCACCCCCGCAGAATTACACCGCACTCAACAGTTATTAGCTAACGATTATATTTTCTCCACAGAAACCCCGGGCCAATTAGCGGGACTCTATGGATATTATCAAACCCTGAGAGCTGCCGACCTAGCCACGATCTATCCCCAAGTTATCCAAAGTTTGCAACCGTCAGATCTACAGCGTCTGGCTCGTCAGTATCTCTCCCCGCAGCGATATGCTATTACAATAATGCACCCCTGTGAATAAAAGATGTCCGCTTCCCCCATTCACCGCTTAACCTTAGAAAATGGCATCACCCTTTTAGTGGTGGAAAATACGGCCGTGGAGTTGGTTGCAGGGAGGATTTTCCTCAAAAATGCGGGTACTCGTTGGGAAAAACCCGAAAAAGCGGGTTTATTTCGTCTTTTAGCCGTTCTGCTCACCAAAGGTACAGAAAAGTTATCTTCCCTAGAAATTGCTGATCGCATTGAGTCCACGGGGGCCGGTTTAAGTGCGGACACGGGGACCGATTATTTTTTGGTTAGTTTAAAGACCGTTACCAAGGATTTTCTAGATATATTGCGTCTGGCAGCGGAAATTATTCGTTTTCCCAGTTTTCCGCCTCCAGAAATCGAATTAGAGAAAAATCTCACCCGTCAAAGCATTCGCTCTCAATTGGAACAGCCTTTTAATGTAGCTTTTAATCAATTACGCGCCGCTATGTACCCCGATCATCCCTATGGTATGTCTTTATTGGGTACGGAGGCAACGGTTGCTCAATTGCAACGGGATGACCTGCTGGCCTATCATAGTCGCTTTTTCCGTCCCGATAACTTGGTCATTAGTCTTTCCGGCCGTATTACCCTAGAGCAAGCAGTAAAAGCAGTGACGGAAATTTTTGGCAGTTGGTCAATTCCCGATCTTCCTTTATCTAGTTTACCCCCCGCCGCTTTTGATTTTCAGCCCACCTGTTTAACTACCGTCCAAGCTAGTCAACAGGCGATCGTTATGTTAGGATACCCCGGCTCTTCTGTGCAAGAGGATGATTATGCGGTTTTAAAATTATTGAGTACCTATCTGGGGAATGGGTTATCTAGTCGTCTATTCGTGGAATTGCGAGAAAAACGGGGATTAGCCTACGATGTTTCCGCTTTTTATCCCACCCGTCTCGATTCTTCCCAATTTGTCATTTATATGGGAACTGCACCCCAAAACACAGCGATCGCAGTGTCGGGATTGCGTCAGGAAGCAGAAAGGTTATATCAAGTAACTTTGAGTGAGGAGGAGTTACAGTCAGCTAAAAATAAGTTATTGGGTCAATATGCTCTCGGTAAACAAACTAACGCCGAAATCGCTCAATTATACGGTTGGTATGAAAGCTTAGGTTTGGGGATTGAATTCGATCGCACTTTCCTGGATTCTATTAATCAGATTACTGCCGAACAAGCGCGATCGGTAGCCAGTAAATATTTTCAAAATCCTTACATTTCTCTAGTCGGTCCAGAAAATGCGATCAACGAAATTCTCTAGTCAGAGCAAAAAGCGGCAATAAGAAACTATTGCCGCCTCTATTTTCGCTTAACTCCCCGGGTGGGATTCGAACCTACGACCAATCGGTTAACAGCCGACCGCTCTACCACTGAGCTACCGAGGAAGGTTACTCACAATTAATAATTATAATCATAAGTCCCTCAATAATGCAAGTGCTTTCTGGATTTTTTCTCAAAAAAATTTCTGGTGCCGGTAGCGGTGGGCGGAGAATCCACTATTGTGGAGATAAGGACACCATTAAGTCTAGTCTATGCTTGCCCATCACCGCCGTCCCGTTTCCCTCTGTCTGCTCTCGACAGATCTACCCATCCTCTCCTCTTTAGACACTTCTGCTACCCTCTACCAAAAGGATCGCCACCGGTTTCATCTTCTCCTCAATCAACCCCCAGTCGCTCTCGCGGAAATAGAGACACTTAAACCCGAAAATAAGCAAAATAAATTAATTTGGCTAGAAATTTCAGCCAATCGGGTGGTTATGACCATGCAAGGCCAAGGAAGATTCGCCTATCGTCATTTTTGGGAGCAAGGGGTTTTTGGTGTCAGTCGCTACTGGTTAAATGCCGAAAGTTCTCAACCGGGTTACGCTTTTCGCGTCCGCAACTATACCCGTAGTCTCAAATTAGAGGGGAATAATTTCCCCGAATATTTGCGTCTAGAGTACGAATTATGGTCAGATAACCTGATTTTAGGTCATTATGTCCTTCATTTGCAAGTACACCAATAAATAGGGTCGGCTGAATAGAGCTAAAAACTTTGTTGGATAAGACTTTTAGGCTTTTTTGTCCTCAAAAAGTGCCGGCCACGAAAGCGAACGGTGGCAAAATTTAGGCACTTTTTCCCCGAAAATTAGGTAATTGTGCGGTGGATTGAAGACTTAGTGCTACACTTCCCGAAAAGTCTATTTTATTTGAGCTTGTTGTTAGGAATCCACTTAAAAGACGTTGTTTAATCTGGCTAATAAGCTCTTGGGTATGATATGGGGAAAAGTTCTGGCGATTGCAGTAAAATGGGGGAATATGTCGAAAGTTTCCACCTATCGTTACTCTGGAGAGTGTTATACAGAAAGTTTCTGTATAATATGTAGTTATACATACATTACCCGTAGCAGAAAGCAGAAAGTTTAAATAAGGAAAAGATACATTATGTCTAAAAAAAATCAATCGAAAAGATTAACGAATCAACATAAAGAGTCTAAAGGTGTAGCTGGTATATTTGGGGCTGAAGCAAAATCACACGAAACAATAGTTGGAGAAATTTCACATCTTGTTATTGACCAACTTAAAAAGGAGTTTCCTCAATTATCTTTTCAATACAAAAGAAGTATAAAAAAAGAAGAAATAAACGAAGCATTAAAGAAAGTTGACCCAGAATTAGGGCAAACCCTTTTTGTATCAGATTCAAGTATTAGACCTGATGGTGGAATAATAGAAGTAAAAGACGATAACGGTAATTGGAGAATCGTTTTAGTATCGGAAGCTAAACGTCAAGGAAAAGACATTGAAAATATCAAAAACGGTAAACTGGTAGGTAAGAATAATAATCAAGACTTGATGGCTGCTGGTAATGCAATAGAAAGGTCGCATAAAAACATATCTGAAATCGCTAATTTGATGTTATCTGAATCTCATTTTCCTTATGTCTTATTTCTTGAAGGCTCAAATTTTTTAACAGAAAATATTTCAATTAAAACACCCGATAGAAGGGTTGTAACGCTCGAATATAATTCAGGAACGTTAAATAGATTAGATCGGTTAACTTCTGCAAATTATGGAATGCCAATTAATACCAATTTGTGTAAGAATAAGTTTGTCAAACATAAAGATAAAACCATAATGCTTCAAGCAACTTCTATATACACACAAGGGAATGGAGAAAAATGGGATATCAAAAAAATGTTTGATATTATGCTTAAAATTTCTAAAACCTCTCTTCAAGTATTAGGCAGTGAAATATTTAATCAGATAACCAAAAGTAAATAACTAAAAACAAAACATTTATTAAATCAAAAAAGGTTGAACATGGTAAGAAATGCGACAAATAAATTATTGCAAAATGCTAAAAAACTAAAAAGTGACGAGTTTTATACACAACTTTCAGATATAGAAAGTGAGTTGCAACATTATAAAAGTCATTTTGAAAATAAATTAGTTTATTGCAATTGCGATGACCCCCGAATTAGTAACTTTTTTAAGTATTTTGCTGCAAACTTCAAAAAGTTAGGTCTAAAAAAAATAATAACATCTTGTTATCGAGAACAAGTCAGAGATTTATTTAATACAGAAGAAGATGAAAAGGGTTTTTTCTTTGAATATACAGGTACAGATAGAGAAAAAAATAAACCTATTTCCACTGACATTATTTACTTTAATGGGGATGGAGATTTTCGTAGTCCTGAAAGTATTGAACTATTAAAAAAGTCTGATATTGTTGTTACTAATCCGCCATTTTCATTATTCAGAGAATATGTAGCTCAATTAGTTAAATATGACAAAAAGTTTTTAATAATTGGCAATATTAATGCAATAACATATAAAGAAATTTTCAAACTAATTAAAGAAAACAAAGCGTGGTTAGGAATAAATCTTGGTAGAGGTATTTCTGGTTTTATTGTTCCCGAACAATATGAACTTTATGGAACAGAGGCTCGTATTGACAATTCTGGAAATAGAATAGTTTCTCCAAATAATTGTTTATGGTTAACCAACTTAGACACATCAAAGCGGCACGAAGATATGGCTCTCACAAAAAGATATTTTGGCAATGAAGCTGAATATCCAAAATATGACAATTATGATGGAATTAATGTAAATAAAACCCAAGACATTCCCTTAGACTTCAAGGGGGTTATGGGTGTACCAATAACATTTTTACATAAATTCAATCCCGACCAATTTGAAATAATTAAATTCAGGAAAGGGAATGATGATAAAGATTTATCAGTAAATGGGAAATGTCCTTATTTTAGAATACTAATCAAGAATAAAAGAATACAGACTGAATATATTGATTTAACTGACAAAGAAAAACAATGTATAACTCAGTCCTAGGGTGCGTTCCCTAATGCAAGTCCTACTGTTCCAGCGATCGTTTTTGGGAGGAGCAATTTTTTGTTCATGGCGATCGCTTTTTGGGCAAGAGAAGGAACGATCGCATCTCTCCTAGGGTAGAACGCCGATTGCAAAGGATCGTCAGTCAGCCCTGGATAGTCAACAGCCTACCCGAAAAAGCTAGATTTTGTCACAAAATTTAGTATTACTTAGGGCTGTGTATAGAGAAGTTGCGAATTGTTAACCTTAGCTTTGCTAGGAAAACAAAACATGGTATTGTGACCCCAAGGCCGTGAAAAACGGCCAGGTTTTCAGTCTTTTAAAACATCAGGTCGCTACATTCTACAGCTATTTTCGCTCAAAAAAAAACGATTTTCTAGGCATTTCTATGACTTATCTTGTTGAACATCCTTCTACAACCTTTTATTCCTATACCGATACGGGGGTTGATCCCCTGAAAACCGCTCACGGAGTTTATATCACGGTTCACGGACATTTTTACCAACCACCCCGAGAAAATCCCTATCTAGACAGAGTTGAACGGCAGCCGAGTGCCCATCCCTTCCACAATTGGAATGAACGCATCCATCACGAGTGTTATCGTGCCAATGCTTTTGCGCGTATTTACAATGACCGGGGGGAAGTGATCAAAATAGTTAATAACTACGAATATCTCAGCTTTAACATCGGGGCCACCCTCATGTCATGGATGCAATCCCATGATCCCGAAGTTTACCAACGCATCCTGACAGCGGATCAAAAAAGTTGTCAACGCTTAAACGGTCATGGTAACGCCATCGCCCAAGTCTATAATCACATCATTCTGCCCCTAGCCAACAAACAGGACAAATACACCCAAATTCGCTGGGGAAAAGCCGATTTTCAGCATCGTTTCGGCCGTGATCCCGAAGGAATGTGGTTAGCGGAAACAGCCATTGATTTAGCCACAGTGACAGCTTTAATCGATGAAGGGATTAAATTCACCATTTTAGCCCCTTCCCAGGCCCTGCGCTGTCGTCCTTTCCCTAGCGACCATGATCCCCATCCCCAATGGCACGCGGTGGCCGGAGGTCAAATCGATCCCACCCGTCCCTATCGCTGTTACATCCCCGATGGTCGTTATCTGGATATTTTCTTCTACGATGGTCCAATTTCTCGGGATATGGGCTTTAATGATGTCCTAGCCAGCAGTGATTTTCTCGTCGGTCGTCTGGGACAGGCAATTAAAGGGGATCATCGTCCTTCCCAGTTAATCAGCGTCGCTACCGATGGGGAAACCTTCGGCCACCACAAACAGGGGACAGAGAAGTGTCTTAGCTATGCTTTTACGGAATCTTTCCCTAAAAACGGCTGGACAGTCACCAATTTTGCCCATTATCTCAGTATTTGCCCCCCCACTTGGGAAGTGGAATTAAAACCCGTGACTGCATGGAGTTGTGTCCATGGCGTAAATCGTTGGCAGGATGACTGTGGTTGCGGGGGAGGGGGAAATTACCAGCAAAAATGGCGTAAACCCCTGCGGGAGTCCCTAAATTGGCTCAGAGATGAGTTGATTAAGGTCTATGAGATTCAAGGACAGGAATTTTTCCGCGATCCTTGGCAGACAAGGGATGACTACATTGCAGTTATTTTAGATCGCTCCCCAGACGCGATCGAACATTTTCTCGCTTTGCATCAAAGTCGTAACCTGAGTAAAAGCGAGAAAATCGATGCTTTGCGTTTATTAGAAATGCAAAGACAGGCATTATTGATGTTTACCAGTTGTGGCTGGTTTTTTGAGGAAATTTCTCGACCTGAAGGCACGCAAATTTTGAGATATGCGGGCCGGGCCCTGGAATTAGCCGGAGAAGTGGCTGGAATTCAATTAGAAATGAATTTCCTCAGTCGTCTAGCTTTCGCTTCCAGTAACGTTAAGTTATATCAAGATGGGGCCGATGTCTATCGACAATTGGTCACTTCTGCGCGGGTGGATTTAGAACAGGTGGCGGCCCATTACGCTATTAGTTCCCTATTTACCAATTATCCCAGTCATCATCGGATTTATTGTTACAATGCCCGTCAATTAGATTATCAAAAACAAGCGATTGGGTCTTTAACTTTAGCGGTGGGACAGGTGGAATTAACCTCGGAAATTACCCAAGAAAGTGAACATTTTGTTTTTGCTGTTCTACATTTAGGAGGTTGGGATTTTTACTGCTGCATTCAACCTTTTAACGGTCGCTTAATCTATACCAATCTTAAGGATCATCTCTTTGAATCTTTACAACAGGCCAGTGTCTCAACCATGATCGTAGAAATGGGGCGCGGATTGGGAGAAAACTTTTTTGCTTTACCCCATCTTTTTGCCGATGAAAGACACCGTATCATGCAGAAGGTGACAGCCGAAACTAAAAAACGTCTCGATCAATTATACACCCAAGTTTATCGGGATAATTACGGCATTTTAGCGGCTTTCCAACGGGATGAGCTGCCCGTACCTCAAGAGTTACAGGTAGCGGCCGATATTGCCATTTCTCACCGTTGTTTACAGGTGATTAATACCCTAGAAAAAGATTTTGAGCAGCGGCAAGCGACGGAAAATAATCTCGATCAATTATTGGCTATTGCTAAGGAAGCCAATCATTTACGCTGTCAATTAAATATTCCCGAAGCGCGTCAAACCTTAGAAAGTTTGCTCTGGCAATCTCTTTGGAAATTATTACACTATGGCGATCCTTTAACGGCGGAGGAGGATACTCGCTTAATCACCCGTTTAATTGAAGTTAGCCAACAATTAAACCTAGGATTATCCCTCGAGCGCTCTCAGGAATTATACTATAATTATTTCCACGAGCGTCTAGTTCCTAATTGTTTGCGCTCTAATTCAATAGATGCTGCCTGTCCCTGGCCGATGACTCAATTAAAATGGTTATTACTATTAGGACAGGTGTTAAAAGTTGATGTGAGTATTTGGATGTAAAATCAGTCAAAGGGTGGGCAATGCTCACCCTTTAACTATTAAGTAGGTTAGGTGATGATTGCCCCGGAACTCAGGTTAACCCAGAGACTAAACCCTTAGATTTATAATGGATCATAAGTCTCTCATCGAAGGTTTACATGACTATCACGCCGATTTATACCGCCTCAGCCAGCACAGCAAGCCAGTATCCCGATGCTTTTGGGCGTTTTGGACGCTACGGGGGCAAATACGTCCCGGAAACCCTGATGCCTGCCCTAAGTGAACTAGAAACGGCCTATAATCAGTATAAAGACGACCCCGATTTTCAAGAAGAATTAAATCAACTGCTCAAGGATTACGTCGGTAGACCTAGTCCCTTATATTTTGCCGAACGTCTCACCGCCCATTATGCCAAAGCTGACGGCACTGGGGCGCAAATTTACCTAAAACGGGAAGATTTAAACCATACCGGGGCCCACAAGATTAATAACGCCCTTGGTCAGGTTTTATTAGCCAAACGCATGGGTAAAAAGCGAATTATCGCCGAAACCGGGGCAGGACAGCACGGCGTGGCCACCGCTACGGTTTGCGCTCGTTTTGGTCTAGAATGCGTGATTTATATGGGAATTCACGACATGGAACGCCAGGAACTCAATGTTTTCCGCATGAGACTGCTTGGCGCGACGGTGCAACCCGTGGCCGCCGGGACGGGAACCCTGAAAGATGCCACCTCGGAAGCGATTCGCGACTGGGTAACTAATGTGGAAACCACTCACTACATCCTTGGTTCCGTGGCCGGTCCCCATCCCTATCCGATGATGGTGCGCGATTTTCACGCGATTATCGGTCAAGAAACCCGTCAGCAAAGTCTGGAAAAATGGGGCGGTTCACCGGATATTCTCCTCGCTTGTGTGGGGGGTGGTTCTAATGCTATGGGTTTATTTCATGAGTTTGTTAAAGAAGCTGCCGTGCGTTTAATTGGTGTTGAGGCCGCCGGGGAAAGTATCGCTTCTGGAAAACACGCCGCCACCCTTACCCAAGGTCAACCGGGGGTTCTACATGGGGCCATGAGTTATTTATTACAAGATAACGAAGGTCAAGTTATCGAGGCTCACTCCATTAGTGCGGGGTTAGATTATCCCGGAGTCGGGCCAGAACATAGCTTTTTAAAAGATAGTGGTCGCGCTGAATATTACAGTGTGACGGACAAGGAAGCACTAGAAGCTTTTCAACGAGTTTCCCGTTTAGAGGGGATTATTCCGGCCCTAGAAACTGCCCACGCTTTAGCTTATTTAGAAGCTCTTTGCCCACAAGTAACTGGTAGTCCTCGCATTGTTATTAATTTCTCTGGACGGGGTGATAAAGATGTGCAATCGGTGGCTAAATATTTATCAATGAATGGTTAACAGTGAGCAGTTATCAGTTAACAGTTATCAGTGAGAGGGATAAGCTATGGTGCATCTAAATTTGATATTCGTTTTGACCTATTTCCCGTTCCAGACTAGCTTAATATGAACAGTTCTTTTAAGAAGGGTTATCAGTTAGGAATTTTGATGCTTGTATCGACAAGTTTAATGGCCTGTAGTGCCTTAAACTATAGCTCTTTTACGGAACTCGTACCATCTTTTTCGGCCTCTCCTTTAGATGCGGCAACTTTACTTGTTTTAGAGAATAAAATCTATCAACAGGTCAATCGCTATCGTCAATCTCGCAATTTATCTCCCCTACTGTTAAATCGGACAATTTCCCAACAAGCAAGATTACATAGCCAACGTATGGCTGCGGGTTTAGTTCCTTTTAGTCATCAAGATTTTGACAAAAGAGCGCAAACTATTGGTATTTCAGTTCCCTATCAAGCAGTAGGGGAAAATCTGGCAGTTAATCAAGGTTATGATGACCCGGTAATGATTGCGGTGGATGGTTGGATTAAAAGTCAAGGTCATCGAGAAAATATCGAGGGAGATTTTGATAGTACCGGGATTGGAGTAGCGACGGATAATCAAGGAAAATTGTACTTTACTCAAATATTTCTAAAACGTCAATCCGCTCCCGTTTCTACTAATTCCCTTAGCTACGATCCTATCGGGAATCAATCTTTTTTAATTACCCTTGAAGAAAACACTAATTATCAAGTTAATCGCTACCGAATTTCTCAAAATTTACCCCCCCTACGTCTCGATGCTCGCATTAGTCATGAAGCTCGCTTATTTAGTCAAAAAATGGCCAATAAACAGGCTCCTTTTAGTCATGATGGTTTTGAGGGAAGAGTCAAGGCAGTACAAAGGAAGATTCCTTTAGAAAAAATGGGCGAAAATTTGGCTTTTATGAAGGGATATCCTGACCCCGTTGCTGTTGCCGTCAAGGGTTGGATTAATAGCCCCGGTCATCAAAAAAATATGGTTGGTGATTATAATCTCACTGGTATCGGTATCGCTAAAAATAATGCTGGTGAATATTATTTTACACAACTTTTTGTTAAAAAGCGTTGACAAAATGACCATGATGATATTTAAATTTAATTATCAGTTTTTAACTATCAGCCTTTTCAGTTATCAGTTATCAGTTATCAGTTATCAGTTATCAGGGAAATAAAGGCACTCGTGCAATAGGCAAAAGCATTACAAATTTCCCTCCTGTCTCCTGTCTCCTGTCTCCTGTCTCCTAAATATATGAACTTAGACAATTTTCAAGTGTGCGATAGAGATTTAAGCGATGACCTATTATCGCGTTATCTAGGGGTTAATTTGATCGCTGTAGATACAGAAACTATGGGATTAATCCCGGGGCGCGATCGACTGTGTTTAATTCAACTCTGTGATCCCAGTGGTTTTGTCACCGCTATTCGCATTTTTAGGGGGCAAACAGAGGCTCCTAATCTCAAAAAGGTCATGGAAGATGAGCGGATAGAAAAAGTCTTTCATTTCGCCCGTTTTGATGTGGCTCAACTATCCCAAACTTTTGGCATTGCCACTAAACCGATTTTCTGCACTAAAATCGCCAGTAAACTGGCTCGGACTTATACCAGCAGTCACGGTTTAAAAAGTCTCGTGCAGGAATTAGAAGGCATAGAATTAGACAAAACCGCTCAAAGTTCTGATTGGGGAAATGCCGCTAATCTTACCCCACAACAACTGAGTTATGCTGCTAACGATGTGCGCTATTTACTGTCAGTGCGGGATAAATTAATTGTGATGCTGCAAAGGGAAGAAAGATGGGAATTAGCCCAAAAATGCTTTAGTTGTATCCCCATCTTCACCGCTCTAGATTTGCAGCAATACAAAGATATATTTGAGCATTAGTCGGCAAAAGTTACGATCTATATTTTGCTACTAATACCAAATCCGTTTTTAATAGTATGATTGACTCCCAATCGAACTTTAAAAACCCAGTTATGGATTGTTTCTCCCCCACTTCCCACTCCCCACTCCCCACTCCCCACTTCCTCACTCACCACTTCCCCACTTCATAATTCCCCACTCCCCACTTCCCCACTTCATAATTCATAATTCCCCACTCCCCACTCCCCACTTCCCACTTCCCCCACTGATCACTGAAAATGCTCTCTAGGGCCAAAAGCTGCCAAGATCAC
>NZ_BDSM01000044.1:0-2790 GCF_003112475.1 Microcystis sp. 0824
AAAGAAGAATCAGGTCAAGCCCTCGGTCGGTTAGTACTCCTCGA
The DNA here is from genome assembly GCF_003112475.1 of Microcystis sp. 0824. Taxonomy (NCBI): domain Bacteria; kingdom Bacillati; phylum Cyanobacteriota; class Cyanophyceae; order Chroococcales; family Microcystaceae; genus Microcystis; species Microcystis sp. 0824. The sequence continues at coordinate 45 of NZ_BDSM01000044.1, forward strand.
CTGCACTCGTTACCGAGCTTCCATCTAGAGCCTATCAACGGGTAGTCTACCCGAGACCTTACTGGCTTAATGCCATGAGAGCAATCATCTGGAGGTGGGCTTCCCACTTAGATGCTTTCAGCGGTTATCCGCTCCGCACATGGCTACCCTGCGTTTACCGTTGGCACGATAACAGGTACACCAGCGGTGCGTCCTTCCCGGTCCTCTCGTACTAAGGAAGGCTCCTCGCAATGCTCTTACGCCTACACCGGATATGGACCGAACTGTCTCACGACGTTCTGAACCCAGCTCACGTACCGCTTTAATGGGCGAACAGCCCAACCCTTGGGACCGACTTCAGCCCCAGGTTGCGATGAGCCGACATCGAGGTGCCAAACCTCCCCGTCGATGTGAACTCTTGGGGGAGATCAGCCTGTTATCCCTAGAGTAACTTTTATCCGTTGAGCGACGGCCCTTCCACGCGGTGCCGTCGGATCACTAAAGCCGACTTTCGTCCCTGTTCGACTTGTGGGTCTCACAGTCAAGCTCCCTTCTGCTTTTGCACTCTATCGTCCCATTTCCAACGGGACCGAGGGAACCTTTGCGCGCCTCCGTTACCTTTTAGGAGGCGACCGCCCCAGTCAAACTGCCCACCTGAAACTGTCTCCCGCCCCGATGAGGGGTCAGGGTTAGAATTCTAGCCTCGCCAGAGTGGTATCTCACCGTTAGCTCCACTCTCCCCACGAGGAGAGTTTCAAAGCTTCCCACCTATCCTGCGCAAGCGAAGCCCGAAGCCAATTCCAGGCTACAGTAAAGCTTCATAGGGTCTTTCTGTCCAGGTGCAGGTAGTCCGTATCTTCACAGACAATCCTATTTCGCCGAGTCTCTCTCCGAGACAGTGCCCAGATCGTTACGCCTTTCGTGCGGGTCGGAACTTACCCGACAAGGAATTTCGCTACCTTAGGACCGTTATAGTTACGGCCGCCGTTCACCGGGGCTTCGGTCGTCAGCTTTAGATTACTCCTGACCAACTTCCTTAACCTTCCGGCACTGGGCAGGCGTCAGCCTCCATACTGCGTCTTACGACTTGGCGGAGACCTGTGTTTTTGGTAAACAGTCGCCTGGGCCTATTCACTGCGACCCTCTTGCGAGGGTACCCCTTCTCCCGAAGTTACGGGGTCATTTTGCCGAGTTCCTTAGAGAGAGTTATCTCGCGCCCCTTAGTATTCTCTACTTCCCCACCTGTGTCGGTTTCGGGTACAGGCAATTAATGATTAACGTGGTTCGGGCTTTTCTAGGAAGCTTGATCAACGCCACTTCCCTCCCGTGGGAGGTGGGACTCGCGTCTTAGCTCCTGGTGTTTTCTCCACCTCTCATCGCCTCGACTGCTTGCACTGGTAACCAACATCCAGCTGACGTTGACCTTCTCCGTTCTCCGGCACAATCATTAATCGGTACGGGAATGTTAACCCGTTGTCCATCGACTACGCTTTTCAGCCTCGCCTTAGGTCCTGACTGACCCTCCGCGGACGAGCCTTGCGGAGGAAACCTTGGGGTTTCGGGGTGTGGGATTCTCACCCACATTTTCGCTACTTAAGCCGACATTCTCACTTCTATAGAGTCCACAGCTGCTTGCCGCTACTGCTTCACCCCCTATAGAACGCTCCCCTACCACTACAATGTAGTCCACAGCTTCGGTAGATAACTTAGCCCCGTTCATTTTCGGCGCAGGAGCGCTTGACCAGTGAGCTATTACGCACTCTTTTAAGGATTGCTGCTTCTAGGCAAACCTCCTGGTTGTCAATGCACTCCCACCTCCTTTCTCACTTAGTTATCATTTGGGGACCTTAGCTGGTGGTCTGGGCTGTTTCCCTCTTGACGATGAAGCTTATCCCCCACCGTCTCACTGGTAGTTTTTTTAGCCGTATTCAGAGTTTGCCTCGCCTTGGTACCGGTCTCCCAGCCCGCGGCGAAACAGTGCTTTACCCCGACTAAACTTCCACTACCGCTGCGCCTCAACACATTTCGGGGAGAACCAGCTAGCTCCGAGTTCGATTGGCATTTCACCCCTAACCACAGCTCATCCGCTAATTTTTCAACATTAGTCGGTTCGGACCTCCACTTGGTTTTACCCAAGCTTCATCCTGGCCATGGTTAGATCACCCGGGTTCGGGTCTACAAATTATGACGCTTCGCCCTATTCAGACTCGCTTTCGCTGGGGCTGTGGGGTCTTCCCCCTTCACCTGCCATAACCTGTAAGTCGCCGGCTCATTCTTCAACAGGCACACGGTCAGACGTTCAATCGTCCTCCCATTGCTTGTAGGCTAACGGTTTCATGTTCTATTTCACTCCCCTTCCGGGGTTCTTTTCACCTTTCCCTCGCGGTACTGTTTCTCTATCGGTCACACGGGAATATTTAGCCTTACCTCGTGGTCGAGGCAGATTCACACGGGATTTCACGTGCCCCATGCTACTCGGGATGCAGTTAAGCTGGTTCCTTTTTCGACTACAGGACTTTCACCTTCTCTGGTGCGGTTTTCAGCCGCTTCGTCTAAATTTCCCAGTCTTTTGTCACTGTCCCACGACCCCAAGTTCCGCAGAACTTGGTTTAGGCTGTTCCCTTTTCGCTCGCCGCTACTGGGGGAATCGCTGTTGCTTTCTTTTCCTCTGGCTACTAAGATGTTTCAGTTCACCAGGTTTGCTCGCTCCACCCTATGTATTCAGGTGGTCGTGTTTAGGGTTGCCCCATTCGGATATCTTCGGATC
>NZ_BDSM01000045.1:0-2221 GCF_003112475.1 Microcystis sp. 0824
AAAAAGACCAAAAGCTGAAAGGCTTACGTAGCAAGGGATAGAAAAAAGATCAAAAAATTTTGCCAAAAGGGGTTGACAAACCTGGGGAAGTTAGATACATTGGTAAATGCGCGGTTGAAGCGAAGCGAAAGCGAAGCGAAACAAACGACGCTCGAACCTAGACAAAACAATAGTTTGAAAGCCAAGCAAAAAAAGCCTCGTTTAGAAGCAATTCTATAACAAAGAAGTCAAACCCGCAAGGGGGAGACAAAAAAAAGTCAAAGAATCAAACGATTCATCATGGAGAGTTTGATCCTGGCTCAGGATGAACGCTGGCGGCGTGCCTAACACATGCAAGTCGAACGGGAATCTTCGGATTCTAGTGGCGGACGGGTGAGTAACGCGTAAGAATCTAACTTCAGGACGGGGACAACAGTTGGAAACGACTGCTAATACCCGATATGCCGCAAGGTGAAACCTAATTGGCCTGGAGAAGAGCTTGCGTCTGATTAGCTAGTTGGTGGGGTAAGAGCCTACCAAGGCGACGATCAGTAGCTGGTCTGAGAGGATGAGCAGCCACACTGGGACTGAGACACGGCCCAGACTCCTACGGGAGGCAGCAGTGGGGAATTTTCCGCAATGGGCGAAAGCCTGACGGAGCAACGCCGCGTGAGGGAGGAAGGTCTTTGGATTGTAAACCTCTTTTCTCAAGGAAGAAGTTCTGACGGTACTTGAGGAATCAGCCTCGGCTAACTCCGTGCCAGCAGCCGCGGTAATACGGGGGAGGCAAGCGTTATCCGGAATTATTGGGCGTAAAGCGTCCGCAGGTGGTCAGCCAAGTCTGCTGTCAAATCAGGTTGCTTAACGACCTAAAGGCGGTGGAAACTGGCAGACTAGAGAGCAGTAGGGGTAGCAGGAATTCCCAGTGTAGCGGTGAAATGCGTAGAGATTGGGAAGAACATCGGTGGCGAAAGCGTGCTACTGGGCTGTATCTGACACTCAGGGACGAAAGCTAGGGGAGCGAAAGGGATTAGATACCCCTGTAGTCCTAGCCGTAAACGATGGATACTAGGCGTGGCTTGTATCGACCCGAGCCGTGCCGAAGCTAACGCGTTAAGTATCCCGCCTGGGGAGTACGCACGCAAGTGTGAAACTCAAAGGAATTGACGGGGGCCCGCACAAGCGGTGGAGTATGTGGTTTAATTCGATGCAACGCGAAGAACCTTACCAAGACTTGACATGTCGCGAACCCTGGTGAAAGCTGGGGGTGCCTTCGGGAGCGCGAACACAGGTGGTGCATGGCTGTCGTCAGCTCGTGTCGTGAGATGTTGGGTTAAGTCCCGCAACGAGCGCAACCCTCGTTCTTAGTTGCCAGCATTAAGTTGGGGACTCTAAGGAGACTGCCGGTGACAAACCGGAGGAAGGTGGGGATGACGTCAAGTCAGCATGCCCCTTACGTCTTGGGCGACACACGTACTACAATGGTCGGGACAAAGGGCAGCGAACTCGCGAGAGCCAGCGAATCCCAGCAAACCCGGCCTCAGTTCAGATTGCAGGCTGCAACTCGCCTGCATGAAGGAGGAATCGCTAGTAATCGCCGGTCAGCATACGGCGGTGAATTCGTTCCCGGGCCTTGTACACACCGCCCGTCACACCATGGAAGCTGGTCACGCCCGAAGTCATTACCTCAACCGCAAGGAGGGGGATGCCTAAGGCAGGGCTAGTGACTGGGGTGAAGTCGTAACAAGGTAGCCGTACCGGAAGGTGTGGCTGGATCACCTCCTTAAAGGGAGACCTAATTCGGGTAGAAGACGAAAAAATAGTAGTCGAAACCAAGAATCAATCCCAAAAGGTCGGAACGAGGTATGTGGCTTTCAAACTAGGTTCTGGGTTCACAAAAGACCTGAATCAGGAACAAGGGCTATTAGCTCAGGTGGTTAGAGCGCACCCCTGATAAGGGTGAGGTCCCTGGTTCGAGTCCAGGATGGCCCACCTGCACAGGTGGCAAAAACAAGAGAAACGAGGAATCAGCACCTTATCTTACTCATATAGTAGGAGAGAATGCTGGCTCTGAGTAAAGAGTCCAGAGGAACCTTGAAAACTGCATAGAGCTAGGTGAAAAAGCCAAAAAAGAAGACCGCAAGGTCAAGCTAATAAGGGCTAACGGTGGATACCTAGGCACACGGAAGCGAAGAAGGACGTAGTTACCGACGAAACGCTTCGGGGAGCGGGAAGCAAGCAT
>NZ_BDSM01000046.1:0-86179 GCF_003112475.1 Microcystis sp. 0824
GCACCGCTGGTGTACCTGTTATCGTGCCAACGGTAAACGCAGGGTAGCCATGTGCGGAGCGGATAACCGCTGAAAGCATCTAAGTGGGAAGCCCACCTCCAGATGATTGCTCTCATGGCATTAAGCCAGTAAGGTCTCGGGTAGACTACCCGTTGATAGGCTCTAGATGGAAGCTCGGTAACGAGTGCAGTCGAGGAGTACTAACCGACCGAGGGCTTGACCTGATTCTTCTTTCACCACTTTTTTCCTAGCTTTTGCAGTCTTGAGGGTTCTACCCTTCCTGGTGTCTTTAACGTGATGGCACCACTCCGATTCCATCCCGAACTCGGTTGTGAAACTTCACCGTGGCCAAGATACTTGTCGGGTTGCCGACTGGGACAATAGCTCGATGCCAGGATTATTCTTTCCTACCCCTCAATCCGACAAGATTGGGGGGTTTGGTTTTTAGGAAAAATCAGAGGATTTTAAATCTAAACCTCGCTCAAATATTGTATCTATGGCTAACATTTCTCCGTCGCTAGTCATAAATTTATGATCTTTGGTTGCTTGGATAGTTTGGCCATTTTCTAGGGTGTATTCAAAGACTTCTTGTAAACCTCGCTCGTGCCATTGAGAGATTGGTTGACTATAGATAAAGCCATTTTTATCTACACTATAAACAGTGCAGTTAATTTCTTCGCTCACAATTTTAGCAATTGGTAATAATCCGTATTCCTCAGTTAAAATTAACGTCTCACCTCCCAGACAATATTCGGCAAAATTTACCATCTGTTCAAAGAGATTTTCAGCGATTCTTTTTTCCACACCATTTTTAGCAGCACCATCGATAAACATCTCCCTTTGTTTCTGCATTTCGGAGGCTTTTTTCTTACCCATTGCTCGACGTAATAGATCTGCTTCTCCGAGAGAATAACCCGCTAAATCCTGCGCCATTTTCATAATCTGTTCTTGATAGACTAAAACTGCGTAGGTTTCCTTAAGAATTGGTTCCAATAAAGGATGATCATAACGAATGGGTTCTCTACCGTGTTTTCTGCCAATAAAGAGAGGAATTAATCCCGCATCTAAAGGACCGGGGCGATAGAGTGCTAGGATTGAAGATATGTCCTCAATACCCGATGGTTTTAACTCTTTAACAATCTGTTTCATCCCCGACGATTCTAACTGAAAAATACCTTCTAAATCCCCTTCTTCTAGTAATCCGTGGGTTTTGAGAATATCGGGAGGTAGTTTTTTATGTTCCCCTTTAGCCCGAATTTGCAGGGCTTTTCTTTCATCTAAAGGCAATTGATCAAGATCGATATCTATGCCCTGATTTTGTTTAATTAAATCGGCGGTTTTTTTCAAAGTGGTTAAATTTCTTAACCCTAAAAAGTCCATTTTTAACAATCCCAATGATTCTAAATCCTCCATGAAATATTGGGTAATTACCGCCCCATCATTATTTTTCTGGAGGGGAACCACTTCATCTAAAGGTTGGGAAGAAATGACGACTCCCGCAGCATGAACTCCGAAGGTTTTGTTAGTACCTTCGATACGAATTGCCATATCTAACCAATGACGCACATGGGGTTCCGTATCGTATCTTTCTTTAAACGCTGGTTCGGGAGTTTCATCGGAAATCATCACTTTTAAAGGTGTGGGTTTACCGCGAGAAACGGGAATCATTTTCGCCATTTTATCCGATTCGGCATAGGGAATATCTAACACCCGCGCCACATCTTTTAAAACAGCTTTTGATGTCATGCGGTTAAAAGTAATGATTTGAGCAACATTAGCCTCACCGTATTTTTCCGTAACGTATTGGATCATTTCATCCCGTCTCTCGATACAGAAATCCGTATCAATATCAGGCATAGATTTCCGTTCAGGATTGAGAAAACGCTCAAATAATAAACCGTGATGAACGGGATCAATATTGGTGATTTTTAAAGAATATGCTACCAAAGAACCCGCAGCAGAACCCCGTCCTGGACCGACGGGTATATCATGATCTCTAGCATATTTTATATAGTCCCAAACCACGAGAAAATAGGTAGAAAATCCCATTTTCTGTAACATTTTTAATTCGTATTCAAGCCTTTCTTTGTAAACAGGCTCAATCTCGTGACGAGAAGGACATTTTAATCTTTCTAGTAATCCTAACCAAGCAATTTCTTCTACATAACTATCAGCAGTATGTCCCGCAGGAACTGGATAATTAGGCAGTCTTGGTTCATTAAATATGTTATAAGGTTCGACTTTTTCTGCTACTTCTAAGGTGTTATTAATCGCTTCTTCAATCACATCTTCTGGCAGATGATCACGGAAAAGTAAGCGCATTTCATCAGCAGATTTTAAGTATTCTGTGCCACTATAACGGAGGCGTTTGTCTTCAGTAATTAACTTGGCAGTTTGAATACAAAGTAAGGCATCGTGTGCCTCTACATCGTAACAGGAAATAAAGTGAGAATCGTTAGTAGCAACTACTTTAATTCCTAATTCTTTAGCAATTTTAACTATTTCTACATTGACAATCCGATCTTCTTTGGAACCGTGGTCTTGAATTTCTAAGTAAAAATCATCACCAAAAAGTTTTTTATACCATTTAGCAGTTTCCTTAGCCAGTTTCCTGTTATTAGCTAAAATCGCTTGGGGAATCTCTCCACCCAAGCAAGCACTGGTAACTATCAATCCTTCGTGGTATTGTTGGAGTAAATCTTTATTAATACAAGGACGAGCAAAAATCCCTTTACCCTGAATACCTTTCAGATTAGAAATACTCGTTAATTTAACCAGATTTTTATAGCCTTGGGTATTTTTGGCTAAAACAACTTGATGATATTTTCGGTGGCGAAGATTGACTTCAATATCACCATTGACTACATACATTTCGTTGCCAATAATTGGTTTTATTCCCTTATTACGGCAGGTTTTAATTAATTCGATCGCACCATACATGACTCCATGATCGGTTAAAGCGATCGCCGGTTGTCCTAATTCGATCGCTCGATCGATTAGTGCCGGCAATTGGGAAGCACCATCAAGTAAGCTATAATCACTGTGAATATGTAAACCGACAAAAGACATAATTTTTCAGAAAAAAGTGACGAGGAAAAAGGAAAAAAACAAGAATTTACTGACCTTTAATTTTCAGCAACTACAGTCTATTTTTAGGGTTGATTGAGAATCCTATAGGGGAAAGAACTTTCTTCTAAATTAAACCATTGTTCTCGTAGTTTCTGGTTATCATTGCTGCCGACAACAGTATCAACAAATTTTTTCCATTCGGGATCGTTTTTGGGTAAAATACAGCCATAAAGTTCGGTGGTAATCGGTTGACGGGGTAGTAGCACAAATTGTCGCGGATCCTGTCCTTGTTTAACGATTTCCCCCAGTAGAAGAATTCCATCACTAACCACTGCGTTTACTTCTCCCCTTTGTAATTTTGCCACTGCCTCACTTAGATCGCTGACAGCTTGCCAATTAGCCAGAGGATAGACATAACGAATAATACTATCGGTGGTGGTGTGGGGAATATAGGCGATCGCAACTGCCGCTAAAGTGTTATTAATATCTATTTTATCAACATTTTCCCTTTTAGTTAAAAATTGCGCTCCTGTCATAAAATAGGGAATAGAAAAATTAACCCTTTCTAGTCTTTCTTCCGTAATTGTTGCCGCATTACAGGATAAATCTACTTGTCCCTGTTCCACTTGCTGAAAACGATTATTAGTCGTCGCTTCTGTAAAGGTTATTGTAATCGGTTTACCCAATTCTTGTGCTAATCGACGTTGGACTAAGCGCATTAATTCCACTCCGTAACCTGTCCATTGTCCAGTTTTCTCATCGATATAACTAAAGGGAACAGCATCTTTTCTGGCTGCCGCTTTTAATTCTCCTGTGCGAGCAATTCTTTGTAAAACTGTTTCTGCCAAGGCTGATAAATGTAGATTATTTATCAGTAAAAGACCTAGAAAAATAAAGCAAAAGTTTTTAGACATATCAAGAAAGCAAGAAGGAGATAGGGAGAAAAAAGCTAACAGCCGATGTGCGATTAGCAAATGCAGCTATATTTTAACTACGATCCTCAAATAATCCACTCAAACGTTCTACTTCTGTTTGTGCTGTGTACATAGGAGTTCCGGCCAGAATTCCGGTAACATTGCGGAAAGGTTGACCGATGTGCATACCTTGATGATCGATCGAAAACTCACGAATATCCTTATCGTGCATAGAACCGCGCATTTTTAAAACAGTGATACCGCGGCGCATTTCTCCATACATTTCAACATAACGCAGCAGAATAATTGAATCAGTAATTGTAGAAATATGTGCTTCTGTAATCGAGGAACCACCTAATAAAGTGGGAGTGGTGGAAGTAAATAATCCTCCTACCTCTTTTTGCTTAATAAAAGAAGTCAAACCGATAATAAATTCCCGAAATCCTTTCAGATTAGAGACCCTTTCTAAAGCAGATAAACTATCTACTGCCACTCGATTAGGTTGAAACTCCTCGATAATTTCCTTCATCATAATTAAATGATTTTCTAAACCCGTAGTTTCGGGATAACGACAGACTACCTTTAATTTACCTTCCTTTTCCATGCGGTCATAATCCACCCCCCAACCAGTAGCATTTCTAAATAACTGTTCGCGACTTTCCTCGAAGGCAAAAATTAAACATCTTTCCCCATTGGTTACTCCCCCGGCCATAAATTCTGTCACCATCAGGGTTTTTCCTGTTCCCGTGGCTCCTGAAACCAAAATAACCGAATCGCGGAAGAAACCACCACCACACATTCTATCGAGTTCCAGACTGCCGGAAGTAATACGAATATTCGAGGATTTTTGTTCTAATTCAATAGCTGATAAAGGAATAATCACGGCCCCTTTATTGGGAATAATTGTAAAAGGAAATTCTCCTTTTTGGTGATCGGTTCCGCGATATTTTAAAATTTCGATCGTCCTTCTTCTTTTCTCATCGGTTAAAACGTTGCGTAAAATCACCACATTATCGGCCACAAACTCCTCCACCCCATAACGACTGATTTCGCCGTATTCTTGGGTTCTTTCTGCGGTCATAATCGCTGTTACTTCCAATTCTCGCAAAGCGGTTGCCAGACGAAAAAGATCACTTCTCACTTGAGCGCTATCACTCAAATGGCTAAAAATTGCGCCTAAAGAATCCATAGACACCCGTTTGGCTTTATTTTTGCGGATAGCAAACTCAATGCGAGCGATTAATGCGCCTAGGTCGTATTCTCCTGTCACCATCGGCTTTTCTTCCGGTTGGGGGGAAGCATCAACAAAGGCCCATTGGCGATTCTCCTCCCACTGCCGGATATTCCAACCAAAACCACCCATATTTTTTCTGAGTGCGTGGGGTGGCTCCTCAAAGGTGACAAAAACGCCATTTTCTCCATTTTTGATGCCTTCTGCGAGAAATTGACAGGCAAAGACCGTTTTAGCACTTCCTGCCGTCCCCGCTATCAAAGTTGCTCTTCCTTTCGGTAATCCCCCTTCCGAAAGAAAATCAAAGCCGGGGATTCCTGTTTCTAACTTCTCAATCAACTCTAGGGGATTATTTTGCGTCATTCTAAGTTCTCTATGAAAACGAGCTAATGTTTATTGTACCTATTTCAGTGACCAGCGATACCAGAAATTCATCCCTAGTTTGAGAGTTTGAGCATTGGTAATAAAATTTCCAAGACATCGTTTAAATGCAGGACAGCTTAACCCAAGAATAAATGGAAACTATATAATACTAAATCCGTTGAGTAACGCACAGAAAACGGGGGCTCTTCTGGTTTCTGTGTGAAAATGAGGTCTATACTGATAGTTTATTTAACAAAATAGTCCTAAAAGTCTTTCCCAGTAAACATTTCACGATTTCATAAGCAAAAATTATCACACAAAGTCGAGAAGAACCAAACGGGTTTCTCCGAGAAACCCGTTTTCTACTCATGCAAAAGGCAAAACGGAGAATAAATAATCAGTTTTTAATAACTGGATTTAGTATAAGCAGGCAAATCTCCGCCACAATTAACACAGGAAGGAGCCAAACCGAAAAATAGATAAATTCTGTTTATTTCAGGGTTCCTTGAGATGCGTCAAATAATGGCGCATCTCAAGGAAAAATCAAGTAAATTTCTCTAACTATAAAGGAACTTTAGTAATCCAATCTTGATACTTTGGTTCCTGATTGAGAACGATAGAACTTAACTTTTCTTTTAACTGATAAGTAATCGGTTTAGCCGCAGGTAAAGAAAAAGTTTCAATTTTTTTAATCGGAGTAATTTTCGCCGCAGTGCCACTTAAAAACACCTCATCAGCGATAAATAACTCCGTCTTATCTACAGGTCTTTCAATAACCGGAATACCCAAATCCCGTGCGATAGTTAAAACACTATCTCTAGTAATCCCCTCTAGAATATCTTGGTCAAAACTAGGAGTAATTAGCTGACCATTTCTGATGATAAAAATATTCATTCCCGTCGCTTCACAGACTTTACCCTGAGAGTTCATTAAAATTGCCTCATCAAACCCCGATTCTACCGCTTCCGTTTTTGCTAAAGCAGAAGTGATATAAGCGGCGCTAATTTTACCTCGCAACGGGAAACTTCTATCTTCTTGACGATACCAAGAACTAATCCGACAGTTAACCCCATCGGCTGCTAAATAATCATCCATTTCTAGACCATAGACTAGAAAATCCTTCTCGATACCATGTAATCGCGGAGCAATTCCCAACCCTGAACTATAGACAAGGGGACGAATATAAAAAGGTCGATTACACTGATTATTTTTGACAAAATCGATAATTATTTCATAGATTTTATCAGCAGAAATCTCGTAATTAAGAAACTTAGCACTTTGACTTAAACGCTGACAATGACGTTCTAATCTAAATAATAATATCTGTCCTGGATTGTTAGGGTCGGGAGTACCTCGTAAACCCCCAAAAGCGGCGGTTCCGTAGTGTAGTGCGTGGGTAGCAACAGATAATTTTGCCTCACTAAAAGGGATAAATTTATTCTCAAAATAGGCGAGAGGAAGGAAAGGAATTTCGGCGGTAATAGACATTTTTTTGTTGATTTAACCAAGAGCTAAACGGGATTTACCCATGCGGAAAAATTTTGTTTCTGGCTATTAGAAGGATTTTCTACCCTGATAATTTCATAGCGAATCGTCTGCGGGGTGGCCAGTGGAACAGCAAGGGTTCGCAATTCATCGAGATGAAAGACTGTTATCTGAATAATATCACCTGCGCGGTAGTCTTTTAATCTTTCGTTTAACTGTTCCGCCGTCACCCGCAATCCATCGATAGCCAATAATTCATCATCAGCATTAATTCCCGCTTTTTGGCAAGGGGAACCCATCTCGACAAATTTAATTATTTCTTTACCCGCTTCACTCTGTACCCGCATTCCCAGATAAGGTATCGTCTCCCCATTGCCAACACCCCGCAGATAGAGTCCAAAAGGTTCAAGATATTCATTAAAGGGTAATTCTGCCAAACCGTCGATATAACGCTGGTAGAAGTCGCTTAAATCCACTCCTGCGGCAGATTCGAGAATTGCCTGCAACTCCCCATCGGTATAACCAATCTCCTCTTTCCCGAAATGTTGCCACATCGAGCGTAAAACATCATCGAGAGAACGACGGTTATCGGTGTGGGTGCGAATTAGTAAATCGAGAAGCAGCGACAATAATTCCCCCTTGAGATAGTAGGAAATTTGACTATTATCGCTATTGCTATCCCGTCGGTAGAGTTTTATCCAAGCATCGAAACTCGATTCGCCTAGAGGTTGGACAAGACGGCCGGGTATATTGAGATAACGGGTGATTTCTTTGCTTAAAAGCTCTAAAAAAGTCTTACTATCGTATATTCCCGCCCGTAGAGGGATTACTATATCGTAATAACTGGTGGTTCCTTCGGCAAACCAGAGGGAAGAAGTATAATTTTCTGCATCATAATCGAAGCTTTCTAAAGCTTTTGGGCGAATACGCTTGATATTCCAGAGATGAAAGAACTCATGGGCGACTAATTGCAGAAAACGATTATATTTATCCTTATCTCGTAATCCCAAACGCGCATAGTTAAGGGTACAGGAATTTTTATGTTCTAGTCCCCCGTAACCGCTGGCCGAAAGATGTAGCAAAAAGAGATAATTATCATAGGGGAGTCCACCGAACATAGCCGACTCGGTTTGAATAATTTTAGTGGTATCGGCGATAATTTGACTAGGATTAGCGTTTCCCCGTCCCCAGATAGCTAATTGATGGGGTTTTCCCTCGACGACAAAATCGTATAACTGATGAATACCCACTTCCACAGGACTGTCCACTAGGGTATCGAAATCGGGAACGTAAAAGGTGTTTTTCTGTCCGGGTAAAGATTTTAAGGCAGTGGTAACGCGCCAATCGCCATGGGGGGGGATAATTGTCAGGGTGAGGGGATGTTTTTGATAATCGGGGATATAGAAAAATAAAGCAGCCCCGTTGAAGTAACCGTGAGTATCATCGAGATGGTTGGTTCTGACGCTTAAATCGTGGGCAAAAACGCGATATTTGACCGTTATTTCGGAACTGTCACCATTGTCAATCTGCCAGTGATTTTTAGCAACTTTGCGACTCTTGAGGTTAACAGCTTGAAAATCTTGGACTAAACGGGAGTATTCCCGCACCAGATAGGAACCGGGGGTCCAAACCGGCATTTTTAGGTTTAAAATCGGAGCTTGCCAACCGGTAATCTGTAGAGTGACTTCAAAGAGGTGTGAAGTCGGTTCCGACATAGCCACTTGATAGCTGAGACTTAAACGAGTTGAGGAGATGGTAGTGGGGGAAATAAGACTGGTCATCGGCATTAAACAAGCTTTTAAGTTATTATAGCGGCAAGCTTTCGGCCAATTTACCCGGTTTCACCGCCAAAAATCCGATGGTTTTGCAAGATTTTACCGAGCAGTTTTGGCACTGTAACCCCCGCAAATCCTGCGAGGGTTGTCGTGCCGATTCAGCGTCTTTCTGCTGGGGGTGCGGGAGGAGCCACATCGGGGGGAGGAGTTACCGGTAGGGGAACCGAACGAGTTTCGGGAGCTGCCACAGTGACGGGAACGGTAATCGGTTCGGCTGCTGCGGGGGCCGTATTTTCAGGACTAGGAGCAGCGGCACTGGTAGGAGCAACGGTAGTACGCCGACGACTAGAACGACGTTGGCTCGGTTCGCTAGTATTAGAACGGACGATAGTTTGCTCACGACTTACCCGAACCCGTCGCCGTCTGCGGATGGGTCCTTCGGTGGGGGAACCCTCATCGCTGCTGGCTAAACGATTGTTAGTAGTTTGGGTAAAGTAGGTACGTCGGGGTTTAATTGGTTCCGCTTTTAATGTCACCGGACGTTTACCTAAATTCGGTTCTGGGAAACCTTGATAGGGAATATCCTTGATTGCTTCTAACATAAATTGTCGCCACATCCAAGCGGACATGGTACTGGCTCCATTGGTGGGTTTATTATTGTCATTACCGAGCCAAATTCCCGTGACTAATTGGGGAATATAACCGACAAACCAAAGGTCGCGAGCCTTGTCAGAAGTGCCAGTTTTTCCTGCCACCGGACGACCAATTTGTGCGGGGGTTCCCGTTCCCGAATTAACCACATCCTGCAGCATCCAAGTCATCGTCGCTGCCGTGTTTTGATTCAGAGCAGTTTTCGGTTTAAAATTGGCTTGATAAATTACTTTACCATTGCGATCAAGTACCTGATTAATACCATAAACTGGTTGATGCACACCATTATTAGCAAAAGTGCCGTAGGCGCTGGTCAATTCTAAAAGATTGACTTCCGAAGCACCCAAAGCCAAAGAATAAGTGGGTAAAAGTTTCGACTGGATCCCCATATCTTGAGCTAATTTAATCACCGGATTCCAACCGACGGCCACTAACACCTGAACTGCCACCACATTCAGGGAAGAAGTCAAAGCATCGCGCATGGACACCTCGCGGCCACTATACCTATCGCCGTAGTTTTCCGGTTTATAACCATCCACCACATACTGAGCATCTTTATAATTAGAATAAGGGGATTTACCCGCCGCAATCGCCGCCGCATAGACAAAAGGTTTAAAAGTAGATCCTGGCTGACGTTTTGCCTGTGTGACCCGATTGAATTGATTCTTATCGTGGTCAATTCCCCCGACCATAGCCTTAATTTGCCCATTTTTGGGGTCAATTGCCACTAAAGCCGCCTGTTGGAAGTGCTGCCACCTGCCATAACGAGAAACCGCTCTTTCTACCACTTCCTCCGCTTCGCTTTGCCAACGAGGATTAAGGGTAGTTTTTACCACCAATCCCCCCGCTTCTAGGGTTTTAGCGGGAACCAGTTGCGGCAGTTCTTTTTCCACATAATCGGTAAAATAGGCTGCTTGCCGTTGCAGACGTTTTAGGGGACTGGTTTTCAGTCCCAGGGGAGATGCGATCGCTTGTTCGGCTTGAGCGTTAGTAATAAATCCCACCTCGGCCATAGTTTTGAGGACGATATTACGCCGTTCTAGGGCAGATTTAGGGTTTTCGAGGGGAGAATAGAGACTAGGAGCGGGAACAATGCCGGCAAGGGTGGCAGCTTCGGCTAGAGTTAATTTATCGACGGGTTTACTGAAATATAACCAAGCGGCATCGGCCAGACCGTAGGCCCCGGAACCGAGATAAACTAGGTGAAAATAACGCTCTAAAATCTGGTCTTTTGTGTATTTATCTTCTATTTTCTGAGCGATACGCATTTCGCGTAATTTGCGATCAAAGCTCCTTTCTTGGGATAAAAAGACAATCCGGGCCAATTGTTGGGTGATGGTGCTGCCTCCTTCCACCACTCCCCCGGCTCTCAGGTTAGAAAAGAGAGCGCGAGCAATACCCTGGCCATCAACTCCCCCGTGTTCGCGAAAACGGCGGTCTTCACTAGCGATAAAGGCCTCCTGTACCAGTGGGGGAACTTGGGCAATTTTCACGGTTTCGTAGGTACTAGGGCCATTTTGCTTGAGGATTTCCCCATTAGCGGCTTGAATTGTCAGGGTGCCTGGACGAGCATAGGTTTGTATATCGGCGATATTTTGCGGTAGAGAGGTTTCAAGACGATAAATGCCCCAACCTACCCCCAAAATACCCCCAGTTACGCCTAATCCCAATCCCAAGTACAAGCCAAAGCGGGGATGTTGTCGCCATTGCGGTAAGGGAGAACTGCCAATCAGGGTAGTAATTTTGTTCTTTAAGGGTTTAAATGTCTCTAGAGCCTTGCTACTGGTTTGGGAGACTAAATTAACCTTTTTTTCTTCGGGAGTGGCTTCTACTGGCTTTTCTGGGGCAACTGGCGCAGATTTGGAGTCGATAGGATCGACTTTAGGGGGTTGCTCGGAATTTTCTAATTTATTAGCAAGATTATGAAAAAATTGACTAAGTTTTTGTTTGTATTTCATGTTAGTTGAGCGGGTGAGGGAGTGGGAATTATGAATTATGAATTATGAATTGGGGAGAGGGGAGCAGGGAGAATAAATAAAAATAATTTCCCGACGACCGACTCCTGACTCTTTAAAGATCGCTAAATTGTCGCCACCATTGCTGGAGAGGGTAATAGAGGAGGGGAGTCCAGAGACTACTAAGCAGAGCAGAAGTGAGGCCAATGCGTTGATAATCGAGCCAAAGATCAGCGAGATTTTTGCCTCCTTGTAGATAGTATTGAAAAGCGAGCGCACCATCAGCGATTAAAGTCATAACAAAGACAATTAAGACCACGGCGATCAATTCTTCTTTAACATAACGTTGTCGGTGTAAACGGGAAGTAAGGAAACCGATCAGACCAAAAACCATGATATGGGAAGGATAATTAGAGGTTAAACTATCTTGAATAGCGCCGATCGCTAATCCGGCCACCACACTATCGAGACAAGAGCGATTGAGACTCCAACTAACCAACCAAATCAGTAACCAGTTGGGAGCGATGCCTAAAATCTCCATACCGGGCAGCCGCATTAAGGAAAGAAAGGTACAGAGAAGCAGTGAAGCGATAGTGACTAAAATATTCAGGATAAAACGAGAACGGGCTGATAAACGGCTTAATTTCAGCATAATTCACCCTCTCACTGCTGGGGTTGCGGGTGAACGAAGACCCATTCGAGATTGTCCACGGTGGCGGTAAATTCAATTTTGGCGGTGGGGGCGGGATTTTCCTGTAAATTAAGGGAAATTATGCGACCGATGGGCAACCCTGGCGAAAAAAGGCTACTAAAAGCCGAAGTTGTCACCACATCTCCCGGTTTCACATCGGGAGCTTTTTCAAAAAAGCGCAGGGTGGCGACCTGGGAATTCTGACCTTGAATTAAACCCATGGCCCGACTACGGTTCACCGTTGCTCCGATGCGACTTTGGGAATTACTGATCAATAAAACTTTGCTGGTGTGGGGAGTAACTTCCGTAATCCGTCCCACTAAACCGCCAATTCCCGTCACCGAAGCACCCACTGGCACACCATCGGCGCTACCCCGACCAATAATTACCTGTTGCCACCAATCATCGGCGCTGCGGCCAATAATTGGGGCAGAAATCAGGGGTTTTTTCTGGGTTTGATAATAACCAAGCTGTTTTTTTAATTGTTGATTTTGATATTCGACTTCACTTAAACGATTTTGTAATTCTCGCACCCGTTGATCGGCCAGAAGTTGCTCTTGCAGATTAGTTTCCTCTCCCTGAAAAGGGCGGGTTAATAAACCATACAATTCTAAAATCGCCCCACTTTGATAGGTGCGAATGTACCAAGCCCCCCCCAGAGCGGCAGCGAGCAGAAAAAGCCGCCATCCCTGCTGTGTCCATTTTCGTCGTGCTGAATACATGAGCGATTTTAAACCTCTTGGCTGTGTAGAGTGAGAATCCGTGTATTTTGCCGCTAACCGATCCTAGTGACCTTTAGACATTGCGAGTTGTTTCATTAACGATCCGCTCAAAGAGTTTCTGATTTTTTAACACTTCTCCCGTGCCTTTGACCACACAGCGCAGGGGATCTTCAGCGACATGGGTAACGATACCGGTTTCGTGACTGACTAGGCGATCGAGTCCCCGTAATAAAGCACCTCCTCCCGCTAACATGATGCCGCGATCGATAATATCGGCCGCTAATTCGGGGGGAGTTTTTTCTAGGGTACGTTTGATCGCATCAACGATCACGGAAAGTGGCTCATCCATACTTTCCCGCACTTCCTCCGCTTTGATCGTCACGGTGCGGGGTAAACCCGACATAAGATGCAATCCCCGCACTTCCAGAGGAGGAAATTCATCTCCGGGGGAGGGATAAGCCGAACCAAGGCGAATTTTAATATCTTCGGCCGTGCGTTCCCCGATAATCAGGTTATGGACTTTTTTCAGATAGGCGATAACTGCTTCCGTCAGTTCATCCCCGGCCACACGGACTGATTCGCTGATCACGGTCCCATCAAGACTGAGAATGGCCACTTCCGTGGTGCCACCACCGATATCGATGATCATATTACCCGTCGCTTCCGAGACGGGTAAACCGGCACCCAAGGCCGCCGCAACCGGTTCATCAATTAACCCCACTTCTCGGGAGCCGGCATTTTTGGCCGCATCCACCACCGCACGTCTTTCTACGCCGGTAATGCCACTGGGAACACCGATTACCATGCGGGGATTGCCAATCGTGCCATCGAGCGCTCGTTTGATGAATTCCGCTAACATGATCTCGCAACTGTAAAAATCGGCGATTACCCCATCGCGCAGGGGTCGCAGAGCGGTGACATGGCCCGGAGTGCGACCGAGCATTTTTTTGGCCTCCTCCCCGACGGCGACCGGGTTACGATCTTGATCGATCGCCACTACCGATGGTTCCTCTAAAACAATACCTTTCCCTGATACATAAACGAGGGTGTTTGCTGTCCCCAAGTCTATACCTATGTCCCTTGATAAGCCTAGACCTCTAAAAAAACCCGCCACTTGTTTTCACTCCTGTTCTTATAAAACGTTGCTATAGCTAGACTTTCGATCGAATCGACTTGGATTTTATTACGTTTTGTTTCTCAAGTCTAGTTAATTATCGCTTCTTTCTCCCCAGATTTACGCAAGTCTTCGGCCTAATTTTCTGGCTGCCCACCGGTCAAGTTCAAGGTTTCGGGCTAAAATAAACATACTATTGTACTAAATTGAGGATTTAAGACCATGAGTTTAAATCTGGTTCATTTGGTGGGACGAGCGGGGAGAGACCCGGAAACCAAGTATTTCGAGTCTGGCAAGGTTTTATGTACCTTCACTTTAGCGGTTAATCGTCGCTCTAAAAATAGCGATCAGCCGGATTGGTTCGATCTGGAAATTTGGGGCAAAACGGCGGAAGTGGCCGCTAATTATGTAAAAAAGGGCGGTTTAATTGGGATTAAAGGTTCTTTAAAAATGGATACCTGGAATGATAAAAACACGGGATTAGCTCGCTCTAAACCGGTGATTCTCGTCGATCAATTAGATTTACTCGGTTCTAAACGCGATAGTGAGGCTTATTCCGAGCGAGAATTTTAAAGCTTGAGCGGCATCATTTTCCGATTTTAGGTGTGTTAGCCTCTAGTAACACACCTTTATTCGACCTCTTGTAAAAATCAAAAATTGTTGTTAGGGTCAGGAGTCAGGAGTCAGGAGTCAGGAGTCAGGAGTCAGGAGTCAGGAGTCAGGAGTTAGGAGAATTAAGAATGAATAATAATCAATTAAGTAGCTGGTTATAGTTAAATTGAAGATAGATTTTGGGTTCGATCCCCCCTGAATCTCCTCTTGATCAGGGGAGTATCTGACAGTTTTTAACACCTACCTACTTAAATAATCTATTCACAGATTTTATGCCATTTAATCCTTATTGTTATTGATTCTCAAATTGACTGGAAAAATATTGCTGTAAATCTGGCAAAATTTCTCTATAAATAGCTGTATTTATCTGTAGATTCCATCCAAGAATAGAATTAAAAGGGATAATTTCCACCAGAGAATTACTATAGGCGATCGCTTGTAAAGTCCTGACAAATTCAGGAGTCCAGAGATTTTCTTCTAGGGAAATATTTTGTTTTTTTAACCAGCCGATCAAAGCCGAGCGCCCGATCCCGGGTAAAATATCAGCAGTCAGCAGGGGTGTGTACCAGCAATTATCTTTCCATCCCCATAAATTGCCGGTGCTAGTTTCTAACCAATTCCCAGATTGATCGACTAATATCGCCTCTTTTGCTCCTTTTTTTTGAGCAGTTTGTGACGCTAACCAAGGGGTTAAATAATTACCAGTTTTATGTTCTCCTAAAACCCGTTGCCAAGCGGGATTATCTATTACCCAGCCAATAATTCCCCGCTCTTGTCTAAGGTTTAAATCTTCGGGGAGAAATCTGCCTTTAATCCACTCCCTACCATCGGGAAAAATTGTGATTCTCAGGACAGGATAGAATCGGGATAATTCTTCGGCTCCTTGGCGAATTCGCCGCCAATCGGGAGTGGACCAGTGGAAAACTTGTAAACTAGAGTGCAGACGTTGGAGATGTTCTTGCCAATGGGTCAGGGGATGATCTAAGCTTTGTTGATAGATACGCAGGGTAGTAAATATTGTCGCTCCATAAAGCAGCCCAATATCATCAATACCCAGACTGATTCGCTCATTCTCGATTAATTCGCCATTATACCAATACATAATCAGTTATCAGTTATCAGTTATCAGTTATCAGTTCATTAGAGTTCTTGCATAATTAATTTTTGAGAGGGCAAAAATGAGAAAAATAGACATAAAATTGCATAAAAGCCCTAAATAGAGCATTTAATTGATTAATGCTCATTCTTAATTCTCCTGACTCCTGAATACTGGCTCGGAGACTCCTCACCTAAGGTCAGATTTTTGATTTTTGCAAGAGGTCTATTAGACATATCCAAAAATTATAACTCAATCAGAGCTTGCTTGGCCGCCTTGTACTAATGAGTAGTTCGATGCTTATATGTATCATTGATAATTCAATTTAACTGAAAAATATGGGGAAATTAAAATCATTTTTACTTGGGTAATTTGCTTATCTAGACAAAATTTTAGTCTTGAGATAATATTAGGTAGAAGTCCACTGATTACTGATTACTGATAACTGCCCTAGCTTATGAACCGTCAAAAATTCACTTGGGGATATTCTAGTTATAAATTGCGTCAGAGAGAAAATTTTAAAGAATTTCTGTGTTTACTGGGATTATTAATAGCGGCCTTAATTATCTATCTAGTGGGATTAGGTAATTTACCCTTGCGGGATTGGGATGAAGCGACCATCGCTCAGGTGGCCAAGGAAATTAGCCAAACCCCCCTGGAACAATTGCGCTGGTTATTTCCTAGTTTTTGGGGTGATCCCTACCTGAATAAACCGCCGTTGATTCATAGTCTGATTGGTCTAACCTACCATTTCTGGGGCATCAATGAGGCCAATACTAGACTAATGCCTGCTTTTTTAACAGCTTTATCGGTGCCACTTCTTTATCTTCTCGGTCGAGAAATTTTTCCCGCTCGTTTGCCAGCTTTACTGTCGGCCTTGATCTATTTAACTCTTTTGCCGGTGGTGCGCCATGGCCGTTTAGCCATGTTGGATGGAGCGGTATTATGTTTTGAAATCCTGATGTTTGTTTGTTTACTGCGCTCACGGCGGGATTTACGCTGGTCTCTGGGGGTGGGGTTAGGATTTGCCCTTCTTTGTCTGACGAAGGGGATTATGGGGCTATTATTGGCGGGTATCGGCTTTATTTTTCTGCTCTGGGATACCCCCCGGTTATTAACTTCTGCCTATTTTTGGTCGGGTTGGTTATTGGGAGCATCCCCCGCTTTTGCTTGGTATGCCGCCCAATTTTGGCACTACGAGCGGGAGTTTCTCGATTCCCTTTTTGTTCAACAGTTAAAGCGAGTTAGTGACGATCTGGACAATCATCGCGGACCGTTTTGGTATTATCTGCTGGAAATTCTTAAATATAGTTGGCCCTGGTTAATTTTCTCGGTTTGGGGTTTACGTTTAGCACGTCAGGAATATCTCTACAGTTGGGCGAAGTTACTGTTAGTTTGGACGGTGGTTTATCTGTTCGTGGTTTCGGTGATGGCAACCAAGTTGCCTTGGTATATTCTGCCGATCTATCCGGCCTTGGCTTTAGCGGCCGGTTATGCCTTAGCGCAGCTGGTTAATCTTCCCATCGATCGCCCCTATAATCCAATCTGGTCAATTATTCTGGGTATTATCGGCGTTGTGACGGGTTTATTAGCTTTAATGGCCTATTTTTCGGGTCATTTTGCCCCGATCAAATCCATCCATCCCTTAATTCTTTTAACCTTATTGTCACTTTCCCTGACTATGGTGACAACGGCGATTTTGTTAGCTCGGCGCTCGGAACAATTCAGCGTGGTTTTACTCTGGGGAATGTTGGTTTCTTTGTTTATTTTTGTCAATTCTCCCCTGTGGATCTGGGAATTAAATGAGAATTTCTCCGTCAAACCGGTGGCGAGTTTAGTGCAGAAATATGTGCCGGCCGATCACCCTGTTTATATTGCTTTTGCCTACGAGCGCCCCTCGTTAAATTTTTATAGTGGTCGTCGGGTTTTTCCCCTTGCTGCTGAAGAATTAATCAATTATTGGCAAAGTCACAAGCAACCTTACCTAATTATCGATCGTCAAACTAAAGAAGCTACTGATTTAGAAGGATTAAAGGCGATCGGATCTACGAATTCCGGTTGGTTTTTGGTGACGAAGCAGTAGTGATACTAAATCCGTTGAGTATAGGCTACTTATGAGGACAGGCAAAAGGCAATAGGCAAAAGGAGCAATAGATAATCAGTTTTTAATAACCGGATTTAGTATGAAGTTAATTTTGTCCATAGGTCGATAGCAAATTAGCTTAGGCTTTAACTTGCTGGCTTCAAATATTACAAAAATTTTACAAGTTGCGTTAAAATCACCCCTAGCGATGAAACGCAGCACTTTTGTAATTGTTGAAACCGAGATTAATATGCTAAATAGGTCAATTACGGCCGAGAAAACCGAGGAATTCGCTCCTGCTGACCTGCAAGACCTGCTAGACTGTACCGATAGCTTTGTTAACCGTCATATTGGGCCGACGGAGACGGAAATCGAGAAAATGCTGGCGGTTTTGGGTATTGCTACCCTTGAGGAATTAATCGCTCAAACGGTCCCGTCAGGAATTCGTTTACAAAAAAGCCTTAATCTACCACCTGCCTTGAGTGAATACGCCGCTCTTGCCCAATTAAAAGCGATTGCCTCCAAAAATCAGGTATTTCGCTCCTTTATCGGCATGGGCTACCATGACTGTATCACCCCGCCGGTAATTCTCCGCAACATCTTAGAAAATCCGGGTTGGTACACCGCCTATACTCCCTATCAAGCGGAAATCGCCCAAGGACGCTTAGAAGCTCTCTTAAACTTCCAAACTCTCATCACTAGCTTAACTGGTCTGGAAATTGCTAACGCTTCCCTCCTCGATGAAGGAACAGCAGCCGCGGAAGCGATGACTATGAGTTACGGACTGTGTAAAACTAAAGCCAATGCTTTCTTTATCTCTAGTAGTTGCCATCCCCAAACGATCGAAGTTGTTAAAACCAGAGCGATTCCTTTAGGTATTGATATTATTATCGAGGATCATCGTCTCTTTGACTTCCAAACGCCGATTTTTGGCGCATTATTACAATATCCAGCCACCGATGGCGTAATTTATGACTATCGGGAATTTATCGCCAAAGCGCAGGAAAATGGGGCTTTAGTCACCGTTGCCGCCGATATTCTCAGTTTAGCCCTGTTGACTCCCCCCGGCGAATTGGGGGCTGATATTGCCGTGGGTAGCAGTCAACGCTTTGGGGTTCCCTTGGGTTATGGGGGTCCCCATGCCGCCTATTTTGCCACCAAAGATGTCTATAAACGCAGTATTCCGGGGCGCATTGTCGGGGTATCGAAGGATAGTCAGGGTAAACCCGCACTGCGTTTAGCTTTGCAAACCCGGGAACAACATATCCGCCGGGATAAAGCCACCAGTAATATTTGTACCGCACAGGTGTTACTAGCGGTGATTGCTTCCATGTACGCGGTGTATCACGGACCGGAAGGAATCAAGAAAATCGCCCAAAGAGTGCAGAAATTAACCGTTTTATTGGCAGCTGGCTTAAAACAGTTGGGTTATGAGGTGGGGAAAGAACCGCACTTCGATACGCTCAAAGTTACGCTATCCACGGGAGTTGAGGACATCCTTGCGAAGGCAAAAACCCATAAGATTAATCTGCGTTATTTTGATGAGAATAATCTAGGAATTAGTGTCGATGAAACCACCACTCTCAGGGATGTGTGGGATTTATGGCAAATTTTCGCCCCAACCGAGGAATTACCCTTTACCACGGCGGAATTAGTCGAGAAAATTAGTCTAGAATTACCCGCTAATCTAACCCGTACCAGTGCCTATCTTACCGAGCCGGTGTTCAATCGTTACCACTCGGAAACGGAATTACTCAGATATCTGCACCGTCTGGAAACAAAGGATCTAGCCTTAAATACTTCCATGATTCCCCTCGGTTCCTGTACGATGAAACTCAATGCCGTAGCGGAGATGATTCCGGTAACTTGGGCAGAATTCGGCAAATTACACCCTTTTGCCCCGATTGACCAAGCAGAAGGCTATCAACTGCTCTTTCAACAGTTAGAGACTTGGTTAGGGGAAATTACCGGGTTTGATGGCATTTCTCTACAACCGAACGCCGGTTCTCAGGGAGAGTATGCTGGTTTACAGGTAATCCGAGCCTACCATGAAAGTCGCGGTCAAGGTCATCGTCAGATTTGCTTAATTCCTGAGTCCGCTCACGGGACTAATCCTGCCAGTGCCGTTATGTGTGGTATGAAAGTAGTGGCGGTTAATTGCGATTCTCGGGGCAATATTGATATTGATGACCTGAAAACTAAGGCCGAGAAGCATCAGGATAATCTAGCGGCTTTGATGGTGACTTATCCTTCCACTCACGGCGTTTTTGAAGAGGGAATTAGCGAAATTTGCGCCTTGATTCATCAATACGGTGGTCAAGTCTATATGGATGGCGCCAATATGAATGCTCAGGTGGGTTTATGTCGTCCGGCGGATTTTGGCGCTGATGTCTGTCACTTGAATCTCCATAAAACTTTCTGTATTCCCCACGGTGGGGGGGGACCGGGTATGGGACCAATCGGAGTAAAATCCCATTTAGTGCCTTTTCTGCCGGATGTTTCCTTGGTTTTGGCGAAATTATCCCCAGAAACCGCTAACGGTAAGCATCAGGACTCGATTGGGGCAATTTCGGCCGCGCCTTGGGGTAGTGCCAGCATTTTGGTTATTTCTTGGATGTATATCGCTATGATGGGGGCCGCCGGCTTGAAAAAAGCGACAGAAGTGGCAATTTTGAACGCTAATTATCTGGCTTTTCGTCTGGAGTCGGCCTATCCGGTGTTATTTAAGGGTAGCGCGGGAACGGTTGCCCACGAGTGCGTGATTGATTTACGTCCCCTGAAAAAACAGGCCGGCATCGAGGTGGAAGATGTGGCAAAACGCTTGATGGATTTCGGTTTCCACGCGCCGACGGTTTCTTGGCCCGTGGCGGGTACAATGATGGTGGAACCCACGGAAAGCGAATCTTTGGGCGAATTAGACCGTTTTTGTGAAGCTTTGTTAACTATCTATCAAGAAGTACAAGCGATCGCTAATGGTAGCATGGATCCCCACGATAATCCCTTGAAAAATGCCCCCCACACAGCTGCGGTTTTAACTGCCGATGATTGGAGTCGTCCCTATTCCCGTCAACAGGCAGCTTACCCGCTTTCTTGGCTAAAAGATTATAAATTCTGGCCGGTAGTGGGACGGGTTGATAATGCCTACGGGGACAGAAATCTGGTTTGTTCCTGTGAGGGTATGGACGCTTATAAGTAGGGTTTGCTGAAAAAGCTTTTCCTGGGGGTGGGGTGTAGGGTGTGGGGTGTAGGGGAAGTGGGAAGGATAAATAAAAATAATCTTCTGAATCCTATCTCCTATCTCCTATCTCCTGTCTCCTGACTCCTATCTCCTGACTCCTGAATCCTAACAAAGGCCTATTTTAAACACCTCTTGTGCCACTCGCTCACAACTGCCTACTGTTCCTAAACCGGCCTTGGTTTCTGCGTATTCATCTAACATTTTTTGGCGACGTTGCTGATTTAATAATAGGTCTAGACATTCCTGCATAATTCTCTCTGGGTTAGCTTCCTCTTGTAATAATTCGGGAACAATTTCTCGCATTAGAACTAAATTTACCGGTGAGACAAATGGTACAGAAAGCTTCATAATATTGCGGGCAATCCAAGCAGTAACTGCACTTAAACGGTAAACCACCACCTGCGGCACATTTAACAAAGCAATTTCGAGATTAACTGTACCAGACTTAGCCACAGCCAGATCGGCCGCAGCAATCGCTTCTAAAGTCTGATCTCGTTCCATAATCACCGCATTTAATCCATATTCCGCCACTAATTCTCGCATTTTTGGTTCGTATAAAGCTAGGGGAACGGGAATTAAAAACTTAATATCGGGAATTTTTTCCTGTAATTTTTGGGCAGCAGCGCACACCGTCGGCACGAGATATTTAAACTCCTGTTGACGGGAAGCGGGTAACAAAGCGATCACTGTTTCTTCGGGTTTTATTGCCCATTTTTGCCGCATTTCTTGGCGATTGGGAGCATTGGCCATACGATCCACTAAAGGATGTCCCACCCAAGTTACTGGTAAACCTTTTGTTTCAAAAAAACGAGCTTCGGCAGGAAAAATTGCCAATAATTTATCGGTGACGGCGATTAATTTTTCCGTATTAAATAACTTTTCTGCTGTGGATCTTAGTTTAGCTGAAGGGATATTTTCTTCTGACCAAATCCACACCTGTGGGGCAATATAATAAATTATTGGCACATCGGGAATAATTTTTTTAGCTGATTGACCGATCGCCACATTTGCCCCCACATAATCAATTAAAATAATCAGATCAGGGGGATTATCTCTAAAAAACTCTTTTGCTCGTTTTTGTAGTTGTAAAGTTGGCCAAATAAAGGGGATAGATTCAATTAATCCCATGGCAGCCAGTCGAGTGGTTTTACCCAACATTTTTGCTCCGGCTAACTCCATGCGATCGCCACCTAGGGCAAAAATTTCTAACTCAATTGCCTGGGTTTTAGCTAGTTTAAAAAGGGATTCAATCAGCATCGCTGCCTGTAAATCACCCGATACCTCACCCGTGCTAATAAATATACGCATTTGGATAATTATTTGATAATAAAAGAAGTCAGGAGTCAGGAGTCGGGAGATAGGAGTCAGGATTGAGAAGACAGACTTCGGAGTGAGCTTTTGTCGAACGCTTTTTCTTCCCGCTCCCCAATTCATAATTCATAATTCATAATTCCCACACCCCACAGACTGTTCCTCAATCAAGAAATTATTTTCCTGGAATTAAACCGCGACGTTTTTCTCCGGTGGTAGAGGATTGTAAAAATTGACAGAAATGTTGAACATGGGGATTATCGGTTAAGAGAGAAACTTGTTCTAAAGCCTCCTGAAGATTTATATTAGAACGATAGATAATCCGA
This sequence comes from Microcystis sp. 0824, assembly GCF_003112475.1. Lineage (NCBI taxonomy): Bacteria > Bacillati > Cyanobacteriota > Cyanophyceae > Chroococcales > Microcystaceae > Microcystis > Microcystis sp. 0824. Next base: position 22,637 of record NZ_BDSM01000046.1, read on the forward strand.
AAAGCTTTTTTCAGTAAAGCTAGATCTTCATCGGTAAAACCGGCCCTTTGTAAACCGACTAAATTAAGAGTTCGCACGCGACAGGGATTGCCTTCCACTAAAGTAAAAGGGGGAACATCGCGATCAATACGACTCATTCCTCCTAACATGGCCATTTTGCCAATATGAACAAATTGATGTACTCCTAAAACTCCCCCGATAACTGCTTTTGATTCGATCTGGACATGACCGGCCAAGGCGACACTATTAGCGATAATAATGTTATCTTGCAAAATACAATTATGGGCAACGTGAACATAGGCCATTAATAAATTATTATTGCCAATTTGGGTAACTTCTCCCGTATCGGTGGCACGATTAATCGTGACAAACTCGCGAATTTGGTTATGATCACCAATTTCTACGCTACTTTCGCCCCCTTTATACTTTAAATCCTGTGGTTCGTTACCAATAACAGCCCCAGAAAAAATATGATTACCCTTGCCAATTTTGGTTGGACCCTCAATGACCACATGGGCATCAATAATTGTATCAGCTTCAATTTCCACATGGGCCCCGATCACAGCATAGGGACCAACTTTAACCTTGGGATCAAGTTTTGCCGACGGATGGATAACCGCAGTGGGGTGGATTAACGTATTCAAAGGGAAGTCTCCCGCGCTCAACTTCGTCACTGTATGAATCATGGTATAGCTTATCCTATATTGGACAGATTGTGATCAAGATTGATAGCGGTTGCTTAGGGAGGGGACGACTTTAATGGGGAACCAGAACCCGATAAACTATTAACCAGATTCTCTTGGTTCCTTCGTCCCTCCCATCCTGATAAAAAATATATGAGCAATAATAGACCTAAAATTATAGTCTTAGATGATGACCCGACAGGTTCCCAAACAGTCCATAGTTGTCTGTTATTGATGCGGTGGGATGAAGATACTCTCCGCTTGGGATTGGCAGATAATGCGCCAATTTTCTTTGTTTTGACCAATACTCGCGCTTTAACCCCCGAAAAAGCCGAGTCTGTCACGCGAGAAGTCTGTCATAACCTGAAAACTGCCTTAACTAAAGAGGGAATCGAGGATTTTTTGGTGGTTAGTCGTTCCGATTCTACCCTGCGCGGGCATTATCCGATCGAAACTGATGTTATTGCCGAAGAATTGGGCGGTTTTGATGCTCATTTCCTGATTCCGGCCTTTTTTGAGGGGGGAAGAGTCACCCGCGATAGTATTCACTATTTAATCATCGATGGCGTTCCCACTCCCGTCCACGAGACGGAATTTGCTCGCGATTCGGTTTTTGCCTACCATTACAGTTATCTGCCGGATTATGTGGAGGAGAAAACGAAAGGTAAAATTAAAGCAGATGATGTAGAGAGATTTTTACTGGCAGATATCCGTCAAGGTAGTTTAGAACGACTGCAAAAGCTCAAAAATAATCAATGTGGCGTGGTAGATGGGGAAACTCAAGCGGATCTCGATCGCTTTGCTGAAGATATTTTAACCGCCGCAGGGGAGGGAAAAAAATTTTTATTCCGTAGTGCCGCCAGTATTTTAACTTCTTTGGCTAATTTAGGAACTCAACCGATCGCACCCGAATCTATGGGTAAGTATAAGCCCACGGGGGAAGCCGGGGCAATTATCGTCGGTTCCCACGTCAAAAAAACTAGCCAACAATTAGATGAACTGCTTCAACAACCCAACACCGTCGGAGTCGAAATCGATGTGACGGCATTGCGCGATCGTCCTGAGCAACGAGAGCAACTCTTAGCACAAGTTCTGGAAAAAGTCAAGCTTATTCACAAAAATAAACAAACCCCCGTGATCTATACCAGTCGGCAAGAGTTAACCTTTGCTTCTGTGCAGAAACGTCTTGATTTTGGGGTTGCCGTCTCCACCCTGTTAATGGACATTGTTAAGGGTTTACCCAGTGATATCAGTTTTTTAATCAGTAAAGGCGGAATTACCTCCAATGATGTCTTAAGTACGGGTTTAAGTCTGCAATCGGCCCGTTTACTCGGTCAGATTCTCCCCGGTGTCTCCATGGTCCGCACAGCAGCCGATCATCCCCTCTTTCCTAATTTACCTGTGGTTCTTTTCCCGGGTAACGTCGGTGATGTCCAAGCTTTGGCCACAGTTTATCAACGTTTGTGTCAATAGAAGGGGATAGGAGACAGGAGATAGGAGACAGGAGACAGGAGACAAATTCAGCTTTTTCTCCCCAACACTCAACCTCATCTGCTCACTCCTATCTCCTATTCCCTGAGCAAGGTTCATAATTAAAGAAACATCTATACTGATAGCCAGTTAATTTTTATGAAAACTGTTGCCGATACGGACTTGCAAAGGCTAGAAGACTTAATTATCAACGGACAAAAAGCGATCGAAACTCGTTTCACGGCGATCGAGAATAGTATCATCGAAATTAAGGCTGATATTGGCGAAATTAAAGCTGATATTAAGGAAATCAAGCAAGATGTTAAATCCCTAGAGATAGGACAGGCAAAATTAACCGAAAGAGTCGAAGGGATGGATAATCGCCTCAAAATAGTTGAGGGCAGTCAAAAAAATCAAATTTGGGCATTGATAACCATTTTAGGCGGTTCACTGATTACCGCTTCCGTCGGTTTGCTGATCGCTATTTTGCGCTTTGTCTTGTTTAAGTAAAAAATTATCTTTATGGATGAAACTAAAACCGAAATAAATCAAGAAATCGACCTAGAAACCGAAAAAATTGAGCCATCAGCTTCGTTAAGGTCAAGATACGCCCAAATTCACCTAAAAAGTGAGGGCGAGAAATTGGTGCTAATTTTACCCAAAACCGGCGCCGGGGAGACAAGTCAGGATTGGACAGATATCTTGACAGGATTGAAATATTATCTCCGTAATAGCGGTCAAAACTGCCCTGCTAGAACACCAGTACACCTACGGGCAAGCGATCGCCTGATGGATACGCGGCAACTACAAGCGATCGCCACAATTTTAGACAGTGCCGAATTACCCCTGCACACGATCCAAACCCAAAGAAGACAAACCGCAGTGGCAGCGGCAACCATGGGTTACAATGTCGAACAAATGCGCTCAAATCCCACGGTTTTCGGGGACGAGCAACCTTCCCAATCTCCCCTCGCCGAACCTTTGTACTTAAAAACCACCCTGCGATCGGGTGTAGAAATCCGTCACCCGGGTACAGTTATGGTCATGGGCGATGTCAACCCCGGCGGATCGATCGTCGCTGATGGCGATATATTAGTCTGGGGGAGTTTACGCGGTGTGGCCCATGCTGGATTCCGCGGCGATCGAGCAGCGGTAATTATGGCCCTGCGAATCGATTTAACTCAACTGAGAATCGCTGAATTAGTGGCACGGGCCCCGGCTTTAGATAGCGATCGCATGGAACCAGAAATTGCCTGTATCAGCGAAGGAGGAATTCGCATCATTGGGGCTTATAATTTTTCCAGAACCTACACCTTTAAAGATAAAGTTGGATGGGTCGAAAAAAAGTGATCAGTGACCGGTAAACAGTGATTCAGTGACCAGTAAACAGTTATCAGTGACCAGTAAACAGTGATCAGTAAACAGTGATTCAGTGACTGGTAAAAATAGGGATTAACTGCGTTGAAACGAAAAACTCTATAAAACTGATAACTGATAACTGATAACTGATAACCGGTAACTGATAGCTGATAACTGATAACTGATAACTGATATAAATTATGGCTCGTGTAATTGTGGTGACATCGGGAAAGGGAGGAGTCGGTAAAACGACAGTAACGGCGAACTTAGGTTCAGCCTTATCTCAATTAGGCTGTCGAGTCGCCCTTGTCGATGCCGATTTCGGACTAAGAAATCTCGATTTATTGTTAGGATTAGAACAGCGTATCGTTTATACTGCCCTCGATGTGGTGGCGGGAGATTGTAGCCTTGATAAAGCTTTAGTTAAGGATAAAAGACAGGAAAATCTGGTCCTATTACCGGCGGCACAAAATCGTACCAAAGAGGCAATTACTGCCGATCAAATGAAAGATTTAGTCGCCCAATTGTCAAAAAGTTATGATTATGTATTGATTGATTGCCCGGCAGGAATTGAAATGGGTTTTCGCAATGCGATCGCACCTGCCCAAGAAGCGATCATCGTTACTACCCCAGAAATGTCGGCGGTGAGAGATGCCGATCGAGTGGTGGGATTACTAGAAAGCGAGGATATTAAAAGTATCCGTCTGATTGTCAACCGGCTGCGGCCGGAAATGATTCAACTCAACCAGATGATCAGCGTCGAGGATATTCTCGACCTCTTGGTAATTCCCCTGTTGGGGATTATTCCCGACGATCAAAAAATTATTATTTCCACTAATAAAGGGGAACCATTAGTATTAGAGGAGAAGACTTCCCTTCCCGCCATGGCCTTTAGAAACATTGCCCAACGTTTACAGGGTCGCGATGTGCCGTTTCTAGATTTAATGGCCGGTCAGGAAGGTTTTCTTACCCGTCTGCGTCGTCGCTTGTTTGGGCCTTAAACTCTCTCATCTCAACCCCTTAACCTACTATGAATGACCTGATCGATAAACTTCTAGCATGGCGCGGTTCGGGCAAGAGTGGCGACCAAGCTAAAAAACGCTTAAAACTTATTCTAGCCCACGATCGCGCCGATCTTAGTCCCGAAATTCTCAATATGATGCGTCAAGAAATCTTAGAAGTAGTCAGTCGTTATCTTGATATCGACACCGAGGAAACCGAGTTACTCTTAGAAAGTGACCAACGAACTACCGCCCTGATTGCTAATTTTCCGATTCGTCGCATCAAACGCCGTCCTTTAACCTAAAAATTGCCATGAAAACTCAACCGATCGAGCTTTGGCTTAGTCTAGCGGTCAGTCCCTTTCTTCTCTCCTATCTGGCCTTGCGGTCCCTCAATCATTGGTTAATTGAATTGGGCCAGGAAAGTGAGGAATTGTTTCGCGGCGATCGCTTACCCCTTCTCAATATTGCCGATCAGTTACCGGCAAACAGTGACCGATGATCTTTTCTGGAAAGAGTTACCAGGAAAAAAGTCCTTTTGCTCCTGAAAAGAGGCTAGGATAGTGAAATTTTTGTTAAAAATTGCAAAAAATGTGATTCTTTAGGATACAATCTCATTTTTGACAAACCGTAAAGAATTAATCCCCATAGATCAGCAATTGAATTACAGCGTTTTTCATTTCAACAAAGTACATCCCGATATATCAGGGGACAGGGGATAGGGATTTAGGGAGATAGGGATTTAGGGAGATAGGGAAATTTCAGCCCCACTGCCCCACTACCCCAACACCCCACTCCTGACTCCTGACTCCTGACTCCCGACTCCCATCTCCTTTTCACTTTTTACTGAAATTATGAGCGTCCTTGTCCCCTCAACCGAAACCGAACAGGATATTTTCAGCACTTCCAACCTGTTTTTGCAGCAAAGACTGAAATTAATCGAAGATTTATGGAAAGAAGTCTTGGTCTCCGAATGTGGTCAAGAATTAGTCGATTTACTGGAATTACTGCGCCATCTCTGTTCTGAGGAAGGACAAGTGACCGATGATAGTCCGGAAGCAACGATCGCCAAAATGATCGAAGACTTGGAACTAGGGGAAGCGATCAAAGTTACCCGCGCTTTTGCCCTCTATTTCCAGTTAATCAATATTATTGAACAACATTACGAACAAAGGGATCAGCAACTACTGCGACGGACGGTGATCGGGGAAGAAAACGAAAGTCCCAAGACTGACCCAAGGCAAAAAAGCCTTTTAGCCACCATTGTCGGGGCCGATTGGCTAGAAAAAACCCTGAACGATTCCGATAACTCCAGCCCAAAATCGGGACTATTTCACTGGTTATTTCCCTATCTCAAACAGGTTAACGTCCCTCCCCAAGAAATTCAGCGTCTTCTCGATCAGTTAGATATTCGTCTGGTTTTCACGGCCCACCCCACAGAAATTGTCCGTCACACCATTCGCATTAAACAGCGCCGCATCTCGGGCATTCTCGAAAAACTCGACCAAGCAGAAGAAATCTTTCGCAGTATGGGGTTAACCAACTCCAGAGAAGCACAAACAGTCACCAAACAGTTAAAAGAAGAAATACGTTTTTGGTGGCGAACAGATGAACTACACCAATTTAAACCCACTGTCGTCGATGAAGTGGATTATGCCCTCCACTACTTCGATGAAGTTCTCTTTGAATCCCTACCCCAGTTAACCCTGCGTCTGCAGCAAAGCCTACAATCCTCCTTTCCCCGTTTACAAGCGCCGAAAAATAACTTCTGTCGCTTCGGTTCTTGGGTGGGGGGGGATCGGGATGGCAATCCCTCCGTTACCCCCGAAGTCACCTGGAAAACCTGCTGTTATCAGCGCAATCTGGTTATTAAAAAATATCTCGATGCTATTCGCGACCTGACCAGTATTTTAAGTGCCTCCCTGCACTGGTGTCACGTCTTGCCGGAGTTGCTAGACTCCCTGGACAGAGATAAACAGCAAATGCCCGAAATCTATAGCCAGTTAGCCATCCGCTACCGTCAGGAACCCTATCGCCTCAAATTGGCCTTTATTCAAAAACGTCTGGAAAATACGCGTGACCGCAATAATCGCCTTAATGACCCGGAAGAACGACAATTATTAACTAAACTCAACGAAACCAACATCTATCGCTCTGGTTCCGAGTTTTTAGCCGAATTAAAGCTATTACAGCGCAGTCTCCTTCAAACCGGTCTTTCCTGTCAAGAACTGGATCAACTGATCGCCCAAGTAGAGATTTTTGGCTTTGTCCTGACTCAGTTAGATTTTCGGCAAGAATCTACCCGTCACGCCGAATGTATCGAAGAAATCGCCGCATATCTGGGAGTTTTACCGAAACCCTACGGCAAATTAACCGAATCAGAAAAAATCGCCTGGTTAGTGGAGGAATTAAAAACCCGTCGGCCCTTAATTCCCCGGGAAATGCCCTTCTCGGAAAGAACCTGCGAAACCATTGAAACCCTGCGAGTTTTAAGAAGTCTGCAAGGGGAATTCGGTCTGGACATCTGCCAAACCTACATTATCAGCATGACCAACGAGGCCAGCGATGTGCTAGAAGTGCTGTTATTAGCCCAAGAAGCCGGGTTATACGACCCCGCCACTAGCCGCAGTTCCCTGCGCATCGTTCCCCTCTTTGAAACCGTCGATGACCTCAAACACGCCCCCGGCATCATGCAGACTTTGTTTGAATTGCCCCTCTATCGGGCAACCCTAGCTGGCGGTTACGACTATTTAGCAGCTTTAAACGGGGAGGACGTGACCCCGGAACCGGCCATCCTCGAACCGGGTAATTTACAGGAGATTATGGTGGGTTACTCCGATAGTAACAAGGATTCTGGCTTTTTAAGCAGTAATTGGGAAATTCATAAGGCCCAGAAGGCTTTACAAAAAACCGCTAAACAATACGGCGTGGATCTACGTCTTTTTCATGGCCGGGGCGGTTCCGTCGGTCGCGGTGGTGGACCGGCCTACGCCGCTATCCTCGCCCAACCCCGGGGAACTATTAACGGTCGCATTAAAATCACCGAACAGGGCGAGGTTTTAGCCTCGAAATACTCTTTACCGGAATTGGCCTTGTATAACCTCGAAACCGCCGTAACGGCAGTTATACAGGCAAGTTTACTGGGCAGTGGTTTTGATGATCTCGAACCCTGGAATCGCATCATGGAGGACTTGGCCACCTGTTCACGGCAAACCTATCGCAGTTTGATTTATGAAGAACCGGACTTTTTAGACTTCTTTCTGTCTGTAACTCCCATTCCTGAAATTAGTCTTTTACAGATTAGTTCCCGACCGGCCCGCCGGAAAAGTGGTCAACAGGATTTAAGTACCCTGCGGGCAATTCCCTGGGTGTTTAGTTGGACGCAAACCCGTTTTCTTTTACCGGCTTGGTATGGTTTAGGGACAGCTTTACAGATGTTTCTCGATGATTCTCCTAGCAGAAATTTGGAATTGTTACGTCATTTTTATCACAAGTGGCCTTTCTTCCAGATGGTGATTTCTAAGGCAGAAATGACTCTATCGAAGGTGGATCTACAGATGGCCTATCACTACGTCAGTGAACTTTCTAAACAGGAAGATCGAGAACGTTTTCAACGTCTGTTTGAAAGGATCAAAGAGGAATATAATCGCACTAGCGAGATTGTTCTCCAGATCACCGGCGAGAAACATTTATTGGATAATGATCCGAATTTACAGCGCTCGGTGCAGTTACGCAACGGTTCGATCGTTCCCCTCGGTTTTCTACAGGTGTCTCTCCTGAAGCGTTTACGTCAATACAATAGTCAAGCTCAATCCGGTGTGATTCATTTCCGCTATTCTAAAGAGGAGTTATTAAGGGGTGCTTTAATGACGATTAATGGTATTGCCGCAGGGATGAGAAATACCGGTTGATTACAGATAATTAATGGTAATTTTCGGGGGGGTTATCTTGAAGGTAATCCACCCTGTTTTTTGGATTTGTAAACTTTTTGTAGAACTTCTACTAGGTTGTTATTTTTAAAGGGAAAATCACCGCTAAAATTGGGCATTACTTCCGATTTTATCACTCAATCCAAGCTTTTGGGGGGTTCTACCCCCCAAACCCCGGAGCGCATTAGCTTTTCGGTGGGATGCTTACAGGCAGCTGCTGATACATTTGTAATTATTTAAAAGTCACTGATAATTGCTGATTATCGGTATTTCTGCAAATGTGAGATGCACCCAATCTGCTTAACCCGAACTGACGTTAATATTACTATTACTTATTGACTAAAAATGAAGATTTTACCGCTAACAGTTGACAATTGATCATCGCTTCCGAAGAGAAACAATTAAGCTCACTGGTGTGTCGGAAGATTAGAGATTGTGCCAAAATGGAAGAAGTGACCCAATGATTACAGGTAAATTGTTAAAAAAAGGATCGAGTAACCGTGACTGATACGAACTTAGATATACTATCCTTGACGGATCCAGCGATCGCAGGGATTTTGCAAAAAGAACTGCAACGTCAAAGAGATCACCTAGAATTAATCGCTAGTGAAAACTTCACCTCGGCTGCCGTCATGGCCGCCCAGGGTTCGGTTTTAACCAACAAATATGCGGAAGGACTGCCCAAAAAACGCTACTATGGCGGTTGCGAATACGTTGACGAAGCGGAACAATTAGCGATCGATCGGGTTAAACGACTATTTGGGGCAAACCACGCCAATGTACAACCCCACTCCGGGGCCCAAGCTAATTTCGCCGTTTTTCTGACCCTCTTGCAGCCAGGCGATACGATTATGGGCATGGATCTATCCCATGGTGGTCATCTTACCCACGGTTCCCCCGTTAACGTTTCTGGGAAATGGTTCCGAGTAGTACAGTATGGAGTAAGTCCCGAAAGCGAGCGCCTGGACTACGATCTCATCCTTGACATCGCCCGCAAAGAAAAACCCAAACTAATTATCTGCGGTTATTCTGCCTACTCGCGCCAGATTGATTTCGAGAAATTCCGCGCCATCGCTGACGAAGTGGGGGCCTACCTGATGGCAGATATCGCCCATATTGCCGGTTTAGTGGCCACCGGTCATCATCCTAACCCCCTACCCCACTGTGATGTGGTCACTACCACCACTCACAAAACCCTGCGCGGTCCTAGGGGGGGGTTAATTATGACCAAAGACGAGGAATTAGGCAAAAAATTCGATAAATCCGTCTTCCCCGGTACCCAAGGCGGACCCCTAGAACACGTGATCGCGGCGAAAGCGGTGGCTTTTGGGGAGGCCCTGAAACCAGAGTTTAAAATCTATTCGGGCCAAGTAATCGCTAATGCCCAAGCTTTAGCCAGTCAGTTGAAGGCTAGAGGGATTAAAATTGTCACTGATGGTACGGATAATCACTTGATGTTACTCGATTTGAGATCCGTGGGCATGACTGGAAAAGAGGCCGATCGCTTGGTGAGTACGATCAATATTACCGCTAATAAAAACACTGTTCCCTTCGATCCCGAGTCTCCCTTTGTCACCAGTGGTCTGCGCTTGGGTTCCCCGGCTATGACCACCAGAGGACTAGGAGAAACGGAATTTATCGAGATTGGCAACATTATCGCCGATATTCTCCTTAATCCAGGTGATGAAGCCCTGAGAACTGCTTGCCGTCAACGGGTAGCCAAACTCTGTGAAAGCTTCCCCCTCTATCCCCATCTCCATATTTCCGTCCCCGCCTTGGCCTAAAACGAGAGATAATAAAAATTCATAATTGGTGATTGCCTGTCAGTTGCCAATTGTGAATTAAATCGCCCCCCAATTCCCATGTCCGGAGATTTATACTATCTAATTGCCTTTCTGATCGCCCATACCGTGGTACTTTGGAGTACCCCCCTCGTCAGAACCGTCGGACTGAAAAGCGGTTACGTCGATAAACCCAACGAAAGGAAGGTCCATGAAAAGCCTATGGTTCGACTGGGGGGAGTTTCGATCTTTATCGGTGCTTTAACTGCCCTCCTGATTGTTTGGTGGTTGGGAGGGTTTGCCGGTTTAAACAGCGATCGAGAATGGGAAGTGTGGGGCGTAACCCTAGGCGGTTTGGGCTTTTTCCTCATCGGTTTAGCGGATGATCTTTTTAATCTTTCGCCCCTCAATCGTCTGGTAATGCAGTTTAGCGTCGCTTTTCTAGCTTGGCAAGCCGGCGTTAGGATCGATTTTCTCTCTATTCCCTTCGGCGATTTATTACAAATTCATTGGCTAAGTTTACCGGTTACTCTCCTCTGGTTAGTGGGGATGGCTAATGCGATTAACTGGATTGACGGTTTAGATGGATTAGCGGCGGGGGTTTCGGGTATATCTGCCGTGGTGATTTTGATTGTAACTTTGGTGATGGGACAACCGGCCGCCGCTATTATCGCCGCCGCTTTAGCGGGTGGGGCCTTGGGTTTTCTGCGTTACAATTTTAACCCCGCTCAAATTTTTATGGGGGATGGTGGGGCCTATTTTATGGGTTTTACCCTGGCGGGTGTGGCGGTGATTGGATTGGCGAAAACTACTGCTGTGACTACTGTTGCCGTTACCGCCGTCCTATTACCCTATCTCATCCTCGCGGTTCCTCTCCTCGATATGTCCACGGTGATTATTTCCCGTCTCAAACGCGGAAAATCCCCTTTTGTGGCTGATAAACGTCATTTACACCATCGTTTACTGAAAGCGGGTATCTCTCACCGTCTGACTGTATTATTTATCTACGCTCTAACTCTCTGGGTGGGCAGTTTAGCCCTCGGTTTCTCCAATGTTCCCAGTGGTTGGGGTTTTGCCTTTGGTGCGACTCTCCTCCTCGGTTACGTCGGTTGGCAAGTCTGGCGCAATCGTGGCAGTGAACCGTAAGCCGTCTTAAACTAGAAAAAAGATTAATAATTAAGATAGCGGCAGGATAACTCTGGGAGTTTAGCAAAATGTCTAACGAAACCGTAACTTATTCCCTAGAAGCGGTCCTGACAAGGATTGAGGGAAAAATCGACTCTTTACAAAGAGATGTTAATGAGCGTCTAACTAAGCTAGAGATAGGACAATCAGAAATAAAAGGGGATATTAAAGCCCTAGATTCTAAAGTTATGGAAATAGAAAAGCCTATTGATGACCTGAATGCACGGGTGAATATTACTACTAATGGGTTTCTTGGCATTGTCGGAATTGTGGTGACAGGAATACTAGGCATTCTGGGAAAAATCGTCTTTTTCCCTAATCCCTAAAAGTTATCCCTAATGGTAATTCGTACAGATTTGTTTACTCTACAATTTTCAAGGATACAGAGAAAAACAATCTGCAAAAATCCCTCTTTCCGTTCTCCTCTCTGCCACTGTAGCGCCTCTGCGTGAAACAAAAAATATAAAACTCAAGCCCTAATTACAGTAATTCTATATTGATTTTCTGTCACCACAACTTCAGTGGATAATCTTTCTTCCATTGGTAAAGCATTTTTCCGCCTATCAAAGATAAATAACCAACCAAAATCTAAACCCAAACGTCCTAAATAAGATTCTAATTGTTCAATTCCATCAGCTTGCGGATTGCGTTTTTTATCCCGCCATACTTTCAATTCAATCCCTAAAATTACATCTTTATACTGTAAACATAAATCCATTCTATCGCTACCAATTGCATATTCCCTTTCTAAAACTCCCCCACCATTAATCACACGATGTAAAAAAGCCATTAATACAATATGCGGTGCGATTTCATGATAGCCAGTGCTACCTAATAACGGTTCTCCGTGCTGTCGCCAAAATTTGAGAAATGCTGTTAATAAAGCATCTATATTTAACTCCCCTTCCAGTGTTAACCAAGTCGGTGCAATCATTGGTAAAGAAGCCATTGGTGTGACAGTTAATACTCTGGGTAACACTTCCCGATAAATGGGATTAGCAATAGTTAAACCTCCGTAGGGGTGCATTTTACATAATCCCAAATCAATCACAAATTGAATATCATCATTAGGTATATTTCCTAATTCTAAACCGGCTAACATTGGTTCAATAATGGCTTTAATTCTTGGTTCTCTTAACCTTTCCGCTAAACTATCTAAATGAGTATCCTGACGAGCTATTAATATTTCTTTGGCTGTTAAAATATGTTCTTTAGTAATAGGAATACTTCTATCTTTCACCATTTTTTCTACAATTTCTTTAGCTAAAGCATTAACTAACCAAGGTTGTCCTTGAGTTAAATCATAAGCTGTTTCTATTGCTTCAGGTGTAAAAATTTGTCCGGTTGCTGCTGTATGTTGTTGATATAATTCTTCTACTTCTGCAAGATTAAAATTTCGCATAGTCAGAGAAGCAACTTTTATATTAAAAGGACTAGAAGTATTTAATCTGTCACTACCTCCCGATGCTACTTTATAATCTCGCACATCTCGTAAACCAATTAATCCTACAGATGAGGGAAAATTTTCAGGACGATTAGGAAAACCATCTCTTAACTGTCGCAAAACTGATATTAATGTTTGGTCTTGTAAAGAGTCAATTTCATCTATAAATAATACTATGGGACGATTGATGGCTTTTGCCCAACCTCTTAAAAAAGCCTTAATTCTGCTTCCTGGTTCTTCCTGTTGCCATTGTTTAGCAGCAGGTTGTAATTCGGTCGGTAAACTATCCTCAATTGTACTATACCAAGTTCCTAAAATTGCCAATTCTGCGGCAGTAGGATCATGATTAAATGCACTTCCTACTTCCACTGATACCATGACTGCGGCATAATTTCCAGTATCGGTAAGTTGTTTTGCTAGGGCTAACATTGCGGTGGTTTTCCCCGTTTGTCGTGGTGCGTGAAGGACAAAATAACTACGTTGTTGAATTAGCTCCTCTAAATCTGGTAATCGCACTGTGGGAGAGAGCATATAGTGGATATCGTCTTTACAGGGACCGGCAATATTAAACCAGCGAGTCATAGCATTTTATTATTTAGTGGACATTTTAATTTTAGATGATTTTGGTGGGGTTTGTAATGGCGGGAAGGAAGATGTGATGATCGGCAATACTTTGTTCTGCTTGATTATGATCAATTATTGTTATATAAGGGAATAATACGCTGATTTTATGTTTGCTAAATCAGATATGGGCTGTTCAGCAAGAAAGTGGCATTTAATATACAAGACCTTGATTGTTGATAGCTTACTGGTATAATGTGGGAGCGCACTGGTAGGGTTAACTTCCATGACCATCGTTACCTAAACCCGATCGAACGATGGTGACAGGAGATCAGTTAATGATCAAAATTGAAAATCTTAAGCTAATTGTCAAAAATTATGGCCGCTGAAATTATTTGTGTAGGAACGGAATTATTATTAGGGGATATAGTTAACACTAACGCCCAATATTTAGCCCTAGAATTGGCAAAATTAGGCATTCCCCATTATTATCAAACGGTGGTGGGGGATAATGTAGAAAGACTGAAAAAAGCGATCGCTATTGCCCGAGAACGTTCTTCAATTTTAATTTTTACCGGCGGACTCGGACCTACTCCCGACGATTTAACCACAGAAACAATCGCCGATTTTTTCCAAACGCCCCTCAGAGAAGATAAAGAGATTTTAGCGGAAATCGAGGCTAAATTTACGAGTTTAGGGCGAGAAATGCCTCCTAGTAACAGTAAACAGGCTTTAATACCCGTGGGAGCCGATTTTTTGCCAAATCCGACGGGAACCGCCCCCGGGATGATCTGGCAACCACAAGCTAACGTGACTATTCTTACTTTCCCCGGAGTACCCGCAGAAATGAAGAGAATGTGGGTAGAAACGGCGATTCCTTACCTAGAAAGTCAAGGATGGGGCAAAGAGAGGATTTATAGTCGTTCTCTCAAATTTCGCGGTATCGGTGAGTCAGCTTTAGCGGAAAAAGTTGTCCATTTATTTGATCTGACTAATCCCACCGTTGCCCCCTATGCTGGTTTAGGCGAAGTGCGTTTGCGAATTGCGACGAAAGCACCTTCTTTAGAGGCTGCTTTGCAGGTAATTGAACCGGTAGCGACGGAAATTAAGGAAATCGCCGGATTAGATTATTTTGGGGCTGATGATGATACTTTACCTGCGGTGGTGGGGGAACTTTTGCGGCGGCAAAAACAAACTTTGAGTGTGGCAGAATCCTGTACCGGAGGGGGATTAGGGGAAATTATCACCCAAATCGCCGGCAGTTCCGATTATTTTGGGGGTGGGGTTATTTCCTACGATAATCGGGTAAAAGTTGCCCTCTTAGACGTAAATGAGCAGGATTTAAATAATGTCGGGGCTGTCAGTGCCATTGTTGCCCAACAGATGGCCCTAGGGGTGCAAAAACGCCTCGCTACGGATTGGGGGATCAGTATCACGGGTATTGCCGGACCAGGAGGAGGCAGTGAGACGAAACCCGTGGGCCTAGTTTATATCGGTTTAGCCAGTCCTGACGGAAAAGTGACTGTATCTGAGCATCGTTTCGGAGAAAATCGATCTCGCTCGACTATTCGCCAGATTAGTGCCTATACCGCCCTCGATCGCCTACGCCGGAATTTATTAACAATATCTTAAAAAAGAATTGCCAAGAATATATACTCAGACTAAAAAGTTATGTTAAGCTTAACATAAGTACAAGATATAGATTCCCCCGTTCGTCAGATTGAACAGCCAAACGATAAAAATTAGTTAAAATTCTCTAGAATCAAGCTTTTGCGTGGCTGTTGCGGGGATCAATCGACGAAAACTCATAGCTAGTATCTCAAAGGAGCCATTTGGTCAATGGACTATTTAGATGAAGTGATAGACAAGTTGAGAGAATGGGCGCGCAAACTAATCGAGAGTGTTTTTGGTCCGGAACCCGAACCCGAACCCGAACTAATCCCGATCCCCGTGCGCGATCACAGTCGATAAAGCCACCAGTCAAACAGAATATTGCGATAATATCAGTGCAAACTTACTATGAGTCTGCACTTGATTTTTAGGTGAAGCCAAGCCTAGCTTAATTTGGTGACAATTTGATTATTTAGTAACAATTCTTGACTGAGTAAATCTTCCACATTAATCCGCAGAAAACACTGATCATCAATCCAGAACTGCACTTTAATGCGATCTTTACCCCGGAAACCTAAAGGCTCGAGTTTAGCGATCGAACGGGCCCCCTCGCGATCATTTAAGGGTTGGACGCTAGTTTCTCCATTACCCAGGGAACGAGTAATTAATTTATCGCCATCAAAATAGACCTCCATTGCCCCACTTTCTCTGCCTAATTCGCCGATAATTAACTCAATGCTGGGTTGATTGTCCACGGAAGCACCTAGGACTAATTCCACGGGTTTTTCCATGGGATAGGGTTGTCCAGAGTTAATAATCGGATGCCAAGCGTGGGCATTTTTGCGACGATTCCAGTAACGAATCCCGTAGCTATGATAGAGAAAATCTTTGACTTGATAACCTTGGGCTAATTGTAACGCTCCTAAAGCGATCGCTTCAAAGGGTCGATCCTCTTTAATTTTACTACTATCAAAATACTGTCGCACCCAATCTTTTACCGCCGGAATTTGTACGGTTCCCCCGACTAATAACACCGCATCGATATCGCTAACTTCAATTCCATTGCGTCTTCCCTGTTGCAAAACTCCCGTCATTAAATCATCTAATTGATTAAAAAAGTTTTGTTGTTGGAGAATATCGGTCAATTGTTCTCGATCTAAACTTAACTCGTAACTCTCGAAATTTTCCTCATCAAAATATACCTCCTCGGCGGTTAATTGGGAAGAAAGTTTAATTTTTAATCTTTCTGCTAGACGAGTAGTCAAGGAAGTTTTCCCTAAAGATTGCTTTTGGGCAAAATAATCGACAATCCAATCGTCGATATCTGACCCCCCTAAATTTGTCCCCGCCTTGGCTAAAACTCTCGCTAGTTTAGTTTTTTGGGCGGAATTATTGCCTAAAAGTTTTTCTCCCCACTTGAGAATAAAACCTTGATTTTTTTGAGGATTATCTAAATCTAATTGTACCAAAGAAAGATCGAGGGTGCCACCGCCAAAATCTACCACTAAAATCACCTGATCACCCGTGGTTCCATAACCCAAAGCGGCGGCCGTGGGTTCATCAATTAGTCGAATTTGTTCGATTTCCCAACCCTGACAAACATTGCTTAACCAATTGCGGTAACTTTCAAAACTATCGACGGGAACGGTTAAAACTAGAGATTGGGGGGTTTCTGGGGTGGTGTTTTTTAATTGGTCGATGATGCTATCGAGAAACCATTGACCAACCCCCTCGAAACTGAGGACAGTTTCCTCTAATTCTGGTAAAAATCCTTGAATTTTTGCCCCGATACCTCGTTTAAAGCGACGAAAAAAACGCGGATCTCGATCGATATCTAAACCCCGATCGCGCACTGCTTGACCGGCAATTACTTGCAGAGGATTGGCCGATTTAATATAGAGTAAACTGGGAATTAGGGGGGGATTGTCGGCTATTTGTTGGGATAACTCCGATAATTTCACGGTTTCGGCCCTATTTGTCGCCCCATTCCAACGAGTAATGACGGTATTACTGGTTCCGAAATCAATAGCGTAGAACACGATCGATGGTTTTTAGATAAATTTAGTTAATTATTCGCTATTGTAACCTGTTATTTACTGAACCCGCCCGATCAAGGTGGAAGCTTCCGAAAAACCTAGGCAATTTGGTCAGCGCAAGCTCAAGAAGTCTGTGCAGAAACTTGACAAATAATCTTTAATAGTATATATGAGTTCCACCTGATCAAAGGATTATGTTAGCAGTTACTACCTCACCCGAAACCCTCTCCTTAGAAATTCCTATGGCGATCGCTCTCTCTATTACCCTTGAACAGTTTGAAGCCCTTGCTGTGGTCAACCGTGACTTAAAATTAGAACGTACAGCCCAAGGAGAATTAATCGTGAATCCCCCGACAGGTGGCGAATCAGGACAGCGTAATTTTAGCTTAACGACTCAACTGGGTCGCTGGTGCGAAGAAAATGAAGCTTTAGGAGTCGGGTTTGACTCTTCCACTGGATTTATACTACCAAATGGGGCGATTCGTTCCCCCGATCTATCTTGGGTGAGTCGAGAAAGCTGGGAATCTTTAACCCCTAAGCAGAAAAAAGGATTTATTCCCCTCTGTCCCGATTTTGTGGTGGAATTGCGGTCTGAATCCGATAGTCTTGACAAATTACAGAAAAAACTGCTCGAATATAGAGAAAATGGCGCAAGGTTAGGCTGGTTAATCGATCCCCAGAATCGGCAAGTTGAAATTTATCGTCAGGGAAAGGAGGTAGAAATATTAGAAAATCCCACTGATTTGTCGGGGGAAGATGTTTTACCCAATTTTAGCTTAAATTTAAAGCTCTGATGTTTTCAGGAGTAATCCTGCGATATTAGACTTCTGGCAGAAGTCTGGCAAGAGGCAAGCTAAATTGGTTTACCAAATCAAAGTAAGATTTAAACTAAATTCTGGCAGCATATTTTCCCCCGATAAACTCTCTGGATTAGTTAAAATTTCTACTGCCTGTCCTTGACGATAAATTTCTACTTCTCTAGTTTTTCTATTGATTAACCAACCTAAACGAGTCCCATTATCTAAATATTCCTGCATTTTTTTCCTAGCGGTTTCTAGGCTATCACTAGGAGACATTAATTCAATGACAAAATCGGGAGATAGAGGTAAAAATCTTTCCTTTTGTTGTGGGGTTAAAGCTTGCCATTTTTCTAAAGGTATCCAAGCAGCATCGGGAGAGCGATCGGCCCCATTCGGTAGTTTAAACCCCGTGGAGGAATCAAAAACTACACCTAATTTATTTAGGTTATTCCATAACCATAATTGGGCAGTGATTCCAGCGTTAGAATTGCCCGTTTTTCCCCCCGTCGGTGGCATAATAATTAAATCTCCTTTGGTGTTGCGTTCCAAGCGCAAATCTCGGTTATCCTGACAAAGTTGAAAAAACTGTTCATCGCTGAGTTGCCAAGATTCAAATTTAATTTCTACTACTGCCATCATAGATTCTCTTTTATAGAATTATAGAATTACCAAATATTATCAAGTTCTAAGACAAACTGAGATAAAATATTCTCCCCCGATAAACTTTCTGGATTAGTTAAAATTTCTACTGCCTGTCCTTGACAATAAATTTCTACTTTTCTAGTTTTTCTATTGATTAACCAACCTAAACGAGTCCCATTATCTAAATATTCCTGCATTTTTTTCCTAGCAGTTTCTATATTGTCATTAGGAGACATTAATTCAATGACAAAATCGGGAGATAGAGGTAAAAATCTTTCCTTTTGTTGTGGGGTTAAAGCTTGCCATTTTTCTAAAGGTATCCAAGCAGCATCGGGAGAGCGATCGGCCCCATTCGGTAGTTTAAATCCTCCAGAAGAATCAACAACTACACCTAATTTATGTAGGTTATTCCATAACCATAATTGGGCAGTGATTCCAGCGTTAGAATTGCTGGTTTCTCCTCCAGTCGGGGGCATAATAATTAAGTCTCCTTTTGCGTTGCGTTCCAAACGTAAATCTCGGTTATCCTGACAAAGTTGAAAGAACTGTTCATCGCTGAGTTGCCAAGATTCAAATTTAACTTCTACTGTCATTATTATCCCCAACCTACTCTCGTCTAAAATTCATGGTAACGCCCTAGGGCAAGAGATGTTCCTGGATGAAATTAGTGTAAACATCTCCGGCTAAAAAAGCTGGAGTTTCCAGTATTTTACGATGGAAATCAATAGTCGTCGGTACTCCCGTGATCGCACATTCCCGCAGGGCCCGTTTCATGCGTTTAATCGCAGTTTCGCGATTTTCTCCCCAGACAATTAATTTCCCAATTAGGGAATCGTAATAGGGGGGGATTTCGTAATCGGTGTAAACGTGGGAATCCATGCGGACACCAGGACCACCGGGGGGCAGATAACCGCTAATTTTGCCGGGGTGGGGGCGAAAATTGCGATCGGGATCCTCGGCATTAATGCGACACTCGATCGAATGCCCTCTAAATATCACCTGATCTTGCTTAATTTGCAGTTTTTCGCCCTGTGCTACCCGAATTTGTTCTCGGATCAGGTCTATCCCCGTGATCATCTCCGTGACGGGGTGTTCCACCTGAATACGGGTGTTCATTTCCATGAAGTAAAAATTACCGTGTTTATCGACTAAAAATTCCACGGTTCCCACCCCGACGTAATTAATTGATTTAGCGGCTTTAACGGCGGCATTACCCATTTTTGAGCGTAAATGGGGCGTTAAGAAGGGACTGGGGGCCTCTTCTAGCAGTTTTTGGTGTCGTCGCTGAATCGAACAGTCTCTTTCTCCTAAATGGATCACGTTACCGTGACTATCGGCCAAAATCTGAAACTCGATATGTCGGGGACATTCGATAAATTTTTCTAGATATACTCCCGAATTGCCAAAAGCCGCTTCTGCTTCCCCTTGGGCGGCTTTTAACATACTACCTAGTTCATCTGCACTATTGACAAGACGCATCCCACGCCCTCCACCCCCAGCAGTGGCCTTAATCAGGACAGGATAACCGATGTCATCAGCGATACGCTTTGCTTCCGCTTCCGAGGTAATTAAACCACCACTGCCGGGGATAGTGGGAACTCCCGCTTTTTGCATGGTTTTTTTAGCGGTGGATTTATCGCCCATCGCCAGAATAGCACTGGGAGACGGACCGATAAAAGTTAACTGATGATCGGCACAAATTTCGGCAAAACGGGCGTTTTCTGCCAAAAAACCGTAACCGGGATGGATCGCAGTGGCGTTGCGTGTTAGGGCAGCCGAGATGATATTAGGGATATTTAGGTAACTTTTGCTGCTCGGAGGCGGACCAATACAAACACTCTCATCGGCCAATTGAACATGAAGGGCATGGCGATCGATGGTAGAGTGAACGGCAACGGTTCTAATGCCCAATTCTTCGCAACTATGAAGGATTCTTAAGGCGATTTCCCCGCGATTGGCGATTAATATCTTGGCAAACTGCATTGGACGACCACGAGATCAGGCTGGTGTGATAGGCGACTATTTAGTAGAATATCTGGTTTTGTTACCTTGGGGAAATCCGGAAGTGGGTAATTATAAATTATGAATTATGAATTATGAATTATGAATTGGGGTGTGGGGTGTGGGGAGAATAGACCTCTTGCAAAAATCAAAAATCTGACCTTAGGTGAGGAGTCTCCGAGCCAGTATTCAGGAGTCAGGAGAATTAAGAATGAGCATTAATCAATTAAATGCTCTATTTAGGGCTTTTATGCAATTTTATGTCTATTTTTCTCATTTTTGCACTCTCAAAAATTAATTATGCAAGAACTCTAATAAATAAAATAATCTCCTATCTCCTGACTCCTATCTCCCGACTCCTGACTCCCGACTCCTGACTCCCGACTCCTGACTCCCGACTCCCGACTCCTGACTCCTATCTCCCGACTCCTGACTCCCGACTCCTGACTCCTATCTCCTGACTCCTGACTCCTATCTCCTGACTCCTATCTCCTGACGGCTAAAATAACCGACTTCGTCTCCCTCCCCGGTCAAGATTGAAAGCGATAAGCTAGAGTGTGAGAAGTGAAAACCTTTTAATCTCGTTTCGCCCCTAGAGGATAATAGCTCGATGTTGCGAATTATCACAGAGCCATGGTCAGCCAGAACGGAACTGAGACGAATTCGGGAACGGTTCGACGATCCGGAAATTCGGGAAAAAGAATCGCTTGTCCGAGAGATTGTCGATCAGGTGCGACTTACTGGCGATCGCTCGTTGGTGGATTACACGGAAAAATTCTACCAACAGTCCCTTAATCTACAACAACTGAAGGTGAGTGGCTCGGAACTCGATGCTGCTTATCAACAGGTGTCCCAGGATTTATTAAATGCGATCGCTGTTGCCTGTGAAAAAATGGAGGCTTTTCATCGTCAGCGTCTTCCCAAAGCTTGGGTGCAGTTTCCTGAGGATGGTACGGTTCGGGGGAAACGTTATCAACCGCTTAACAGTGTGGGAATTGTTGTTCCCGATGGTAAACGGGCCTATCTCAGTTTACTGCTCCAACAGGCGATTCCTGCCAAAATAGCGGGGGTTAAACGGATTGTCATGGTATCTCCCGCCGATGAGGATTTACGCATCCATCCGGCAATTTTAGTGGCAGCCCAATCGGTGGGTATTAGTGAGATTTATCGGGTGGCTGGACCACAGGCGATCGCCGCTTTAGCCTACGGCACAAAAACGATCGCTCCCGTGGAGATGATTGCTGGAATAGGTGATTTTTATACTAATTTGGCTAAAAAACTGGTTTCTGACCATGTAAAAATCGATTGTCTCTCTATTACTTCTGATTTGGTTATTATTGCCGACAGTCAAGCTAATCCCAGACAGTTGGCCCTAGATCTATTAGCGCAAGCGGAACAGTATTCCCTAGCGGCAGCGATTTTATTGACGACGGATAAGGCTTTGGCCCTAATAGTACAGGAAGAGGTACAAAAACAGTTACAGGTACATCCCCAGAGATTGTTAACGGAAAAAGCGATCGCTCATTATGGTTTAATCGTGGTGGTGGAATCATTGGCAAAAGCGATCGAATTATCGAATCTTTTTGCTCCCACCCATTTATCCTTAATGATCGATGAGCCTTGGGAAAAACTATCTTCTGTGAGACAATCGGGAACTATTCTCCTCGGTTCCACTACTCCAAAAGGGGTGGCTGATTATTTAGGTTGTCCCGTGGGAGTGGAAACTTTTCTCGATTCCGCCACTTTGATCGAATATCCTGCCGATTCTTTCGCCTCCATAGCCCATAATCTGCAAATATTAGCGCAAGCGGAGGGCTTGACCGCAACGGATGCGGGTATAAAATCCCGAGGCCAGGACAAGAACTAGAAAAACTATAATCTTCTCAAAGCAACTATTGGGTCTAATTTAGCGGCACGATGAGCGGGAACAACACCGAAAATCAGACCGATGGCACTGGAAACTCCTAAAGCGAGAATTATGGCAGGGATTGAGACACTGGTGGTTAAAGCGGCAAAAATTCCAGCTAGGTACATTCCTTGAATGCCGACAAAAATCCCGATAATTCCGCCAGTAGTGGCTAAAATCACCGATTCAATCAGAAATTGACCTTTTATATCCCCTTCTTTCGCTCCTAAAGCCTTTCTTAACCCAATTTCTTGGGTTCTTTCCGTGACTGACACGAGCATAATATTCATGACACCGATTCCCCCGACAAAAAGGGAAATACTGGCGATCGAGGCTAACATTCTAGTTAAACTATCGTTAGTTTCTTTGGCCATTTCTAAGACTGCGGTTTGGGGGAAAATCTGCACATAATTCTCGTCGCTGACCTGATGACGCATTTGCAGTAGGTTGCTAATCTGAAACTGGGCGGCTTTAATTTGGGCAGAGTTTTTGGCCAAGACAGAAATATGAGTCAGGGGAATGCCAAAGATAGCTCTGCGGCCTTGAACCTGATTAGACATGGTAGTTAGGGGAATTAAGGCTCGATCGTCCTGATTAGTCTCAAATAAGGAGCCTTTCGCCTGTAAAACTCCAATAACTTGAAAACTAAGATTGCCGATGCGAAGATTTTCGCCCACGGGATTGCGATTACCAAAGAGATTTTTGGCTAATTCCGATCCCAAGACAATCACCCGATTATCCCGTTTCAGGTCAGATTCCATGATAAATCTACCTTTAGATAGTTGACGGTTACGCACATTTAGGTACTCGGCTCCCACCCCGATTAGGGGACTATTACTGGTTCTATTACCGAAGGATAGGATTTTTTTACCGCTCAATTCGGGAGAAATGGCGGCAATGGAGGGAACTTGAGATGCGATCGCTTGAGCGTCTTCGTAGGTGAGCGGCCGGGGATTAGGAATTGTCCGCCGGACATTGCGCGAAGAGGTGGAAACAAATAAAACATTCGGACCGAGGGCTTCAAATTGCTCGATAGCAACTTTTTGCGCTCCTTCACCCACTCCCACTAGGGCAATGACGGAGGCGTTACCGATAGCAATCCCCAGCATAGTCAGACCACTACGCAGTTTATTGGCCATCAAAGCGGAAAAAGCCATTTTCAGGTTTTCGAGCATTTCCATGGTTAGTTACATTCAGTGATCAGTGGGGAATTATGAATTATGAATTATGAATTATGAATTATAGCGTTTCCCAATCTCATGAGGTACACCAAAATCTTAACTCCTGACTCCTGACTCCTGAATCCCGAATCCTGACTCCTGACTCCTGAATCCTGAATCCTGAATCCTGAATCCTGACTCCTCAAAACCTAAGACTCTGTACCTCACAACTATGGGAATTGCTATAAGTACCTAAGCAAAATTAATTACACATTTCGATAAAGCTTTTGCCTATTGCCTATTGCATGAGTGCCTATCCTAACCAAGAAATTAATTTTGCACGACTACTTATGAATTGGGGAGTGGGGAGAATAAATAAAAATAATCTCCTGACGACTGATAACTGATAACTGATAACTGATTAGCGTGCAGAGATTTGGATCGTTTCTGGTTTACTTAAATCGCCAGTAATAGTTAAACTGCGCCCATTAGCGTTGAGATGACGGACGATTTTATAGATAGCCTCAACTTGGTCACTAGAGCCGATTTTGGCCGCTAGTGTGGTTAGGTCGAGAGCAGTTCCCGTTTCCCGAACAACTTGCACGATTTTTCTTTGTAAATCCAGAATAGAAGCGGCGGCTTTTTTCCCCGCTTCTACCCCAGGTTGATGGTAGGCGTTAATATTAACTAAACTAGCATAGAAACTAACAGCCCTTTCGTAGAGGGCGATTAAAGCCCCCACCTGACGAGGAGTAACCTCTGGGATAGTGATAGTGATAGAGTGGCGACTTTTTTCGTATAAAGCTTGTCGAGTACCTTGCAGTAATCCTGAGAGGAAATCGCCAGCAGTGGAGCCGGTTTCCACTTCCATGGAATCTCCTTGTCGGTCTTTTAACACTTCAATAAAAGTGGCGAAGAAATTGGGAATCCCTTCGCGTAATTGTTGGACGTAGGCGTGTTGGTCGGTGGAACCTTTGTTACCATAGACGGCGATACCTTGGTACACCGTCTTACCATCGAGGTCTTTTTCTTTACCGAGGGATTCCATGACCAATTGTTGCAGATAGCGGCTAAAGAGATAGAGACTGTCTTTGTAGGGCAGAATCACCATATCTTTCTCTCCCTTGCCATTGCCCTCATGATACCAAGCTAGAGCAAGTAGGGCGCTAGGATTTTGTTTCAGGTTATGGACGCGGGTGGCGATGTCCATTTCTTTGGCCCCGGTTAACATTTCGTCAATGTCGATACCCTGCAAAGCGGCCGGGAGAAGACCGACGGCGGATAGTTCTGATGTACGACCACCGACCCAATCCTGCATGGGGAAACGAGTTAGCCAATCTTGGGCGTATTTGTCCAGTTGGCTACCCGGCATGGTGACGGCGACCGCGTGTGGCGGAAAGTCTAAATCCTGTTTTTCGTAAGCGTTGCGGACTTCTAACATTCCATTTCTCGCTTCGGGAGTGCCGCCGGATTTACTGGTGACGATAACCAGGGTGGTAGCTAGGGGTAAATGGGCTAGGGTGCGATCGATCCCTTTGGGGTCGGTATTATCAATAAAAGCAATCTCTAAGGGGGGATTAAGGGGGGATAGAGCCGAACCGACGAATTGGGGACCCAAAGCAGACCCCCCGATGCCTACACAGAGAATATGGGTGAATTTTGACCGATTGGGCGGCTTAATTGCTCCGGAGTGAATTTTCTTGACAAATTCTTTGATCTGTGCTAGGGGTTCGGTGATTTCGTCCCGCAATTCCTGGTTAGGAGCGAGTTCAGGAGCGCGCAGCCAGTAGTGGCCGACCATACGCTGTTCGTCAGGATTGGCGATCGCACCCTGTTCTAAAGCTGTCATATCTTGGAAAGCACGCTCAAATTTTGCTTCTAGACCTTTGAGAAAAGCCTCATCGAAGGGAATCCGACTGACATCGAGATAAAGTTCTAGGTTAGGGTGATAGTATAACCAATCTTGGTAACGTTGCCAGAGTTGCAGATTATCCATAAAAAAAAGCGAAATTTTTGTTTAATTACTCGTTTAGGAGAGATAAGATTCTATCCTCTCCAATCATCATACAGGTAGTTTTAGACTAGAAGATGACGGTTAAGCATATATTATGGGGTTGGCAAAATGCTAACAGTGACCGAACTATCCCCTAATTGTTCGGTTTGCTGGTGTTGGCTGTTGATTTTTTAACTGGTTCTATGGCTATCTACTCATCTCCTCTCAAAATCGGTAACTTAGCAGTACATAGCCGGGTCTTGCAATCACCTTTATCCGGTGTCACCGATTTAGTTTTTCGGCGCCTGGTGAGACGCTTTGCTCCTGATTCCATGCTCTATACCGAGATGGTCAACGCGACAGAAATCTCCCAGCTGCAAGAGTTACCGCAATTGATGGTTATCGGGGACAAAGAACAACCAATTAGTATGCAGTTATTTGATTGTCGTCCCGATTTTATGGCTGTGGCGGCGGAAAAAGCGGTTAAAGAAGGGGCGATGACCATCGATATTAATATGGGTTGTCCTGTTAATAAAATTACTAAAAAAGGCGGCGGTTCTTCACTTTTACGACAGCCAGAAATTGCCGAGCAAATTGTTAGGGAAGTGGTGAGAGCGGTATCGGTGCCAGTAACGGTGAAAACTCGCTTAGGATGGAACGCTCAGGAGATTAATATTATCGATTTTGCCCGTCGTTTGGAAGATGCGGGAGCGCAAATGTTGACCCTGCACGCACGCACTAGGGAACAGGGTTATCACGGGCCGGCCGATTGGCAATGGATTAAACGGGTGAAGGAGGTTTTATCGATTCCTATCATTGCTAATGGTGATATTGTTTCTGTGGAAGCGGCGATTAATTGTTTGGAATTTACCCGGGCCGATGGGGTGATGTGTTCGCGGGGAACCCTCGGTTATCCCTATTTGGTGGGGGAAATCGATTATTACCTCAAAACAGGCAAAAAGTGGCCGAAACCCACCTCTATTGACCTGTTAAGCCTAGCTAAAGAGCATTTACAGGGGCTATGGCTATACAAGGGACAACGCGGTATTTGGCAAGCGCGGAAACATCTGGCTTGGTATTGTCAGGATTTTACCGGTGCGGCGGTTTGGCGCGATCGGTTTTCGCGCATCGAATCCCTGGGGGAGGGCTGTGATTTGATTGATGGAGCTATTGCCCAATTAAACCTTGAAAACGAGAATATTTACAGATAATGATCGCACCGACCCGCTATCATCAACCTTGAATGATATTATACTAAATCCGTTGAGAATCTTGTCATACTCGGAGTGCGACCCAACCCAGAACCAAACTATCTTTTCTTCGTCTGACTTTTTAATCCCTAATGCTCGCCATCCAATGCCGACTCTGACTGACCAGATTTTTTCTCTTGGTTTCACCTCTTTGAACTCTAGGCTGGGGTGAAATGGATTTTCTTGCCAAATCTCGTAATTTTTCTTGGCTGTTTCTTGTACCCTTTGCGGCAAACTGAGAAAAAGTTGACGAAACCTCTTGGTTCTGGCTGACTTCATTCTTTCCCAAAGCCTTTATCTTCTGTTCTCCCCTCTTGTTCTTCTATCAGGGCTTCCTGTGCCATTGTTATTAAAGCTCCCAATTCCAGATCTTCGTTAGAAAGGCTTTGCTGCCATTTTAATTCACTTTCAATATCTTCTAGCAATTGTTGAGCAAGTTCATCCTGAAGAGACTCTGGCAGTTTCTGGATTTCTGTGAATGCTTTTTGCAACAGAGTAGTCATGTTTTGTTCATGTTTTACAGGCATGGCACTATTTTACTACTTTTTCTACTCTTGCAATTCAACTATTTGATTATACAGAAACTTTCCGAATAACCAGAGTAAGGATATGCCGAAAGTTTCCGCATATCACCCCGTTTTGTGGATTCCTGACAATCAGCCGAAATAACATCAGCTTTTCCCCAAGGTTGCAGCACCAATTGTTCAATCTGACTGCACTTCGTAACAAAAATTTACAACTTGATCATAAGCGATCGCACTCCCATCGATCACTGTGCCTAGACGTTTTTAGATTATTATCATTTACTTGAATCAATGAGCATGGTGCGTTCCCCAAAATTGATCGCTGCAGCGGTAGGAATTGCATAAGGGAACGCACCCTACCAGAGCAGCGATCATACTATTCCCAAGTTAGAGTTATGCCTTCTAGGTTGCATACTCTCTGAATAGTTTCCAGTTTACTTTCAGTCAATTTCCCAAATAGGTGAACTCTCATTTTATGCTTGGGATAATACTGTCCATAACTCTTTATTTGCCCGATCGCTGATTTCCAGCCTTTTGTATTTTTAACTTCAATTATTTCCGTATTAGTTAAGACATCTATTCTACCTACCTTATCAATGTAAACCTCGGTTTTTCCTCCTAATTCTCTAGCCAGTTTGTCCCGATACCAAGCCTCTGTCTCCTTCACAGGAGTATTTATCTCCGGCTCAATAACTATGCCATTAAGCTGATTAATAAAGTCCCGAATTGCTCCTCTTACTAATTTTTGAGCAGCATTGGGGGACTGTCTTTTCCGTTTAGCCATTGCTTACTCAGTGAATAATTTAGAGATCCCATATCCAGCTAAACCAATTACTGCTCCTACTGCCGCTACGGGAGCCATTGTCACTGCAACTGCCGTCCCCCCTACTGCTAATCCCATACCCCCAACCAATGCTGATATACCGGCTCCAGCACCCGCACCAATTGCCGCTGCTCCAATTGCCGTTGCGTCTTGTTCTTCTATTGCTTTTTTGGTTCCGTAAACTGCTGTGCCAACCACTGCTCCTGCCGCTGCTACTGGAGCCATGCCGACTCCTAGAGCAGTTCCTCCTACAGCAAGTCCCATACCGCCAACTACTGCCGATGCACTAGCTCCAATGGCTGTACCCACTCCCACTGAAATCATTGCCTGTTGAACTTCTTCTGGCTTATTTTTGTCCGTCATTTCTGGCTTATTTTTGTCCGTCATTATTTTGCCTCATTTTTTAGGTTTAACTAATTATACAGAAACTTTCCGAATAACCAAAGTAGGAATATATGGAAACTGTTGGCATATCACCCCGTTTTGTAGATTCCTGACAATCAGCCGAAATAACATCAGCTTTCCCCAAGGTTGCAGCACCAATTGTTCAATCTGACTGCACTTCGTAACAAAAATTTACAACTTGATCATAAGCGATCGCACTCCCCTCGATCACTGTGCCTAGACGTTTTTAGATTATTATCATTTACTTGAATCAATGAGCATGGTGCGTTCACCAAAATTGATCGCTGCAGCGGTAGGAGTTACATTAGGGAACGCACCCTACAGCTTGGAGATGTCCATTAATTATACCGCTCCCTGCTGCCAACTCCGGCACTCATGGACAGTCTTTTAGAGAGTCAACCGCTTAGTGGTCTGTCAATCTTGAAATTGTGGATAGGGGAATGCTGCCAAACTATTCGCCCCCAATCCCTCAAAATCATCTTAACAGACCAATAGAATCGCCCTTAATTTTTGTGGATTGTCGGTCCCTAACTATATTCTTCCCCGACACTGAGATTAAAGAGCATTTGCAGGGATTGTAAACAGCGCTTGCGGGCTTCGATATCCTGTTGGGCGCGCAGTTGTACCATGGGTTCGTGAAGGATTTTATTGACGATACCGCGGGTCATCGCTTCGATAACTTCTTGGTGTTTTTCGGCGAATTCCGTCCCCAGACGGGAGAGGGCCTTTTCTAATTCCTGTTCGCGAATATCTTCAATTTTGCTTCTTAAACAGCTAATTGTCGGTACAGTGTCCAAAGAACGCCACCAAAGCTCGAAAGCTTCCACTTCCTGCTCTAGGAGTGCCTCTGCTTCCCTGGCCATCTGACGGCGACTTTCCTGATTGGCGGCCACCACCGCTTTAAGATCATCGACGTTAAAAGCTTGCACCTGTGCCAATTCCTTCACGTCGGTGTGGACATTGCGGGGAACAGAAATATCGATCAACATCAGCGAGTTAGCAGTAATCGTCACTTCTGTCAATAAATTTTTGGTTAAAATTGGTTCCGTGGCTCCGGTACTGGTAAAGACGATATCCGATGCCGCTACCGTAGCCATCATCTCTTCTAAGCCATATAGTTGGATTGGTACGTTAGGAAATTCACGGGCTAACTCCTCGGCCCGTCTTTGGGAGCGGTTGACGATCGCAATTTGCTGAGAACCCTTAGCCAGAAGGTGCGTAACTAATAATCGGGACATTTTCCCTGCCCCGATAATAGCGATTTTCTTGCTGCTGAGGTCTGCCACCTTAGCATGGGCTAACTCCACCGCCGCCGAACTGATCGATACGGCTCCCGTGCCGATGCTGGTTTCAGTGCGGACGCGTTTACCGGCAGTCATCGCTTGTTTAAACAGGCGATCGAGTAATTGGCTAATACTATTGTACTTCTGAGCTAATTTATGGGTATTTTTAACTTGAGCGAGAATTTGTCCTTCCCCGAGGACAAGACTTTCTAAACCGGCCGACACCCGGAGCAGATGGCGGACAGCGTCCTGATGCAGTAGGGTAAACAGATAACGACGCAGGACATTAAGGGGAATATGCCCAATTTCAGCGAGAAACTGGGTAATTTCTACCACACCCTTCTCCGTATCCGTAACCACGGCGTAGATCTCCAAACGGTTACAGGTGCTGATAATAGCCACCTCTTGGATGTGGGGATAACCCTTGAGGTGGGTAAGGGCGGACTCGATTTTCGCTTCCGGGATACTCAATTTTTCGCGAATTTCCACCGGGGCTGTCTTGTGACTCAAGCCCACTACAGCAATATTCATTTATGTTCTCCTACAAATGTTGCTCAGGCTACAAAAATTATTGATAAAGATCAGTGCGTTATGTCTCTAATTGTTGCAATTTAGTCCCAATCGGGATGCAAATAAAAGATGTTTGAAAAAAAACTTTATATATTTTTACCAATGGGGGCGAGGTGAGCCATGCCCACCCCACCCGATCAGAGAATTATCTCAGTTGAATGTATTTGGGTTGGTCGAACAGGTGAACGGTATCGACAAAGCGAGCGGTTTTCGATTGGGTGGAGATAACCAAGCTTTGGGTACGAGCGCCACCATGGAAGAAGCGTACCCCTTCCATCAGGGTGCCGGGGGTGATCCCACAGGCGGCAAAGAGGACGGTTTGGCCACTGGCTAATTCCTCGCAACCGTAAACGCGATCGGGATCGGTGATGCCCATTTCTTGCAGACGAGCGATATTACCCTCGCGACTTTCACCGATTAAACCGGTTTTGACCACTTCGGGATCATAGATTAATTGTCCCTGGAAGTGACCGCCTAGACAACGCATAGCCGCTGCCGAGATTACCCCTTCTGGAGCGGCACCGATACCCATGAGAGCATGAATATTAGTTCCCGAAAAAGCGCAGGAAATAGCGGCCGATACGTCACCATCGCTGATCAGACGAACTCTGGCCCCGGCGTTGCGGATTTCTTGGATTAATTCCTTGTGACGGGGACGATCCATAACCACTACCACCAGTTCTTCGATCGAACGATTGAGACAATCGGAAAGAACTTTCAGGTTTTCCGTCGCCGATTTATTAATATCCACATGACCTTTAGCTGCTGGGGGAGCGGCTAATTTTTTCATATAAAAGTCAGGAGCGGCGAATAAGCCGCCTTTTTCGGAGATCGCTAACACGGCCATAGAACCATTTTGACCGTAGGCGACCAAGTTAGTGCCTTCGCAGGGATCGACGGCGATATCGATTTCGACTAATTCGTCGGGATTACAATATTGTTTGGCATCAACTTGGGTACAGATACCCACTTCTTCGCCAATATAGAGCATGGGAGCTTCGTCTCTTTCCCCTTCTCCGATAACGATGCGACCGCGCATATGGATTTTATTCATCCGTTCGCGCATCGCTTCCACAGCGACGTGATCGGCGGTATTTTTTTCGCCTTTACCCATCCACTTGGAGGAGGCAATGGCAGCCTGTTCGACCACTTCGATAATTTCTAACCCTAGCGTACTTTCCACTCGATGATCCTCCCTACAGCTGATCTATGATTTATCTAGTGAGTTTGTTTCCTTAACAGTCAAAAGTCTATCACCAGACGGGGATCATTCTTAAGTTTTTATGTAGATCATCTGGAGGAGACCGGTATGCCTAGGGAGTTTTTGCCGGCACTGTCGCCTCCATCTCGGTTATGGAGAGCTTGATCGCTGATTGCGGCTCGCGATCGCATGAAGGAAAGTTCTTGCCCCTGTTGTCAGTGCTAGACAAGGGCAGCTTTGTCGATACTAAACATCTGCTATAGTTTTGCCGAGCAAAATTATCCACCCTATTCCGTTAATCCTTCAGTGTGTTTAACCGATGCTAGAATGCAGCAAGAGACTCGGTTATTCTAGACAAGCTAAAACCCACTTTTCTTGGCAATTGAGTTAAAACGTCATCGGGTCAGGTTTTAAAATCAGCCATTTTAGTTGACAGTCTTTCTCATAAAGATGCAGTATAACCTAATTTGCTATCGACGACCGAGTCCCCAAAGGGAAAATTTCTTACCTCATCATTAAGATAAGCTAAGACGCATTTTAACCGCCTATAACTCGGTTTGTTAACGAAGAAAATAAACTATAGCGATAATAATACTGAGAATTACCACAGTCTTACGCAGATAACTAGGAGAGATAATTCTAGCTAGTTTTCCCCCCAATAAACCCCCAATTAAAGAGCCAATTGCTACCACTATCGCCGCCGACCAATATACCTGATTAGAAAAGAGGAAAAAGCAAGCTGCCGCCACGTTAACCACCAAAGAAAGCAACTGTTTTAAAGCATTTAATCTCGTGAGATTATCCTTGAGAAATAAGCCCAAAATTGCCAACTCAATCACACCTAAACCCGCTCCGAAATAACCACCATAAATTGAAGCGAGAGCGATGGGTAAAACCGCCAAAATTTCTGGGATATGACCATTTTCGTCCCCCTTTCGCCGCTGTAGCCAAGAGCGTAAAGTATCTTGAAAAGCCAATAAAGCCGCCGCTAAAAGAATCAGAAAAGGAATCAGGCGCTCAAATACTTGATCACTACTATTTAACAGTAAAATACCACCGATAATGCCGCCAATAACTGCCGATGGTAGTAATAACCGAATCCGTTTTTCTTGCCCGTGCAGGTCTTTTTTTTGGGCGAGAGTTGCCCCCAGATAACCGGGGCATAAAGCGACGGTATTAGTCACATTTGCCATCACCGGTGGGATACCCACCGCCATCAGGGTTGGAAAAGTAATCAGACTACCGCCACCGGCAAGAGCGTTAATTAAGCCAGCAGCCACGGCAGCGATTGCTAGGAAGCCATACTGAATAGGCGTGAGCATTTAGGCGTTAGGGATAGTAATTAGGGCTAAATCAATTTTTTCCTCGTCAACTTGCTTAATTTCGGCTCTAATTCCTGGTCCAAAGTATCTCTCGATTTTTTCCTGTTTTGCCAGCCACTTTTCTAGGGGTAAAAGGGGCGATTCAAATTCTAGGGTGAGACAATAGGCGGAATCAACAGCAGTTTCACGAATTGCCACTAAAGTCGGTCTTTCCTCGTCCGTGGGGCTTAATCCCAGCTTTTCTAGGGCTTCATCCAGATGCACTTCCTGTCCGTAGCGATAGCGGGTGACATCGTTGCGAAGTTTGGTTTGGGTGACAGTAGCCTGTTGTTGGCGCAATTGCAAGATTTCGGGGCTACTGGGTTGACTAAAGGGTATAGGTTTGATTTCTGAGGCTTTTAGGGCTAAACCTCCCAATAATAACGGTAATCCGTAGAAAAAACCCGCTAAATTGACCGTGGCGTTACCTTGGGCATAACCAATAATCCCGATAACCGTTAAAATACTGCCTAAAATTAAGCCAAAGTACGATAGTCTAATTTTCCTGAGCATGAAATAATTTTTTTCTTGAGTACGCTAATCCTTTAGAGATTATACAACTCAAGAGAATCTTTTTTGCAGAGGGGCAGTGGGGAGATTTTTGAGCTATCAGTAAACAGTCATCAGTCATCAGTGAAAAGAAAGCGGCGAACTTGCCACTTAATAAGTAAGTAATCTGAATTAATTGTTAGATAGTGGCACAGGCTTCTGGTTCTTTGTATTTTATCTTTGATTGTAACCAGCTACTTAGTTGATGATAGGTGGTGCGTCAGGAATTTTTGTCGTCTAACGCACCCTAGGTTTTACTATTGCCTATGTACTCGCAATTTTTCAATTAATTGAGATAATTTCTGGTCAGAAGCGGCAGTGATAAAGTCTAATTTAAACTTTTGTCCCTGACTGAGATATTCTGCATAACTAGACAGAAGAAAAGGACGAAACTTGTCATTATCGGCAATATAAACTTCAAAAAAAGCCACCAATAAAGCCCCCGCGTAATCCCCGATTAAATTTTGATCGGGTAAAGTGATATTGACCACAGACTTCAGTGTTTTTTGCATTCCTGCATCCAATTCCGTAAAATTTACATGAGCTTGTCCCTCCACCATGGCCAGATATTTATCCGGGGTTTTTAACCAAGTAAAAGGAATGGCCTGTTCAAAAATCGGATTAGCTGCCGGGTCATAACTTCCCGAACCCAAGAGGACAGGAATTGCTATTTTGCTTAAACCTTTTTCCCCAAAAATACTGCGGTTAACGGGATTAGTCGCAAAGACGGCCGTGACTCGTTCATCGCGAAAATTATAGACCTTTCTAGGCAATTCCAGGGCGCGACATTCCAGTAAAATGGCGATATTAATCCCGGAGTAAGGACGATTACAATCTTGGGCGAGATTATCAAAGTCAATTTGTGCGCCAGCAACAGCTAGAGATGTATAACCCCCGAAGGAATGACCCGCTACTCCCACATTAGTGAGGTCCAGTTTACCTTGAAATTGACTAGGATTACGTCTTGCTAATTCATCGATGACAAAGCTAATATCTTTGGGTCGATTAATAAACTCATTGCCATCAAAAATATTGCGATAATACCCCCCTAACATTCCTTGCAGGTATTTGATATCACTGCCGGGGTGTTGCGGTGCCGCTACTAAAAATCCGTAGGAAGCTAGATGTTCAATTGCTTGGGCATAATCTTCTGGTCGCGAGGCTAATCCGTGGGAAAAAATAATTACAGGTGTTTTGCCTTCTCGGAAAGTTTGCGGGATATAAACATTGACATATAAACTGCGATTGCGACTGCTATCGGTTAGGTTCCAAACTTCTTTTTTTACCTGAAAGCTACCGCGCTGGCGCAGATCGGGTAAACTGGTATAATTAATCGCTGGTTTAACGGCAGCGGCTTCCTCGGCTGTCCAGAGGCGCATATCTTTAATAAATATTTCCGCCACATAAACCGCATAATCGATGGTTTTAGCTAATCCGAGGATTTCTTCCCCCTGTAACTGGATATTATTGGGGAATTTTTTCAGCACATTTAAAAGGGTTAATCCTCCCGGATCGAAAGCGGCACTAACAATCGCACCCCGCAGGGCATATTTACCATTAATTCCCCCTTGAATGGTGATGCCTTTGCCCAAACGAGAGAGCATATCAGCACCCATCACACTATTAAAAAAACGAGATAGTAAAATAGGATCGATGTCAATTTTTTTTAATAAAGCCTCACGAAACTTCTCTCTTGCCTCGGGAGTTGCTCTGGCCATAAATCTTTTTAAATTAGCATCGATTTTTCCTTCTTTAGCAAAGGTTTCTAGGGATGCTACCGATACAGAAAAGACGAGGGGAGTATAGACAAATTCAATTTCTTCGGCGGCTTTTAGGGGTAAAGTGGTGATACCTGCAGCGAAAAGACCTAGGAGAAAAGCTCGTAGCCGACGGGTGGGATTATTTCTGGGAAAACGATTTTGTAAACGGGGGATAATCATGGGATTTTTAGTTAGGGTAAATGACAACAATTAAAAGGGAAAAGTGGGACTACGAGTGATGTCCATAAGGCCAATTTAAGGCTAGGGCAAGCGATAAAGTGCCAAGCAAAGTAGGACGAAAAAGCATTAGCAAAACCTCGATATATTCATCTGGGATATTTTAATTATAGATTATTGATAATTTGTGAATATACTATCTAGAATAGTAAGTTATAATTGTTTTTATGTCAAGATATTAACCATTAATAAAAAACGATAAATACATGAATTTAATAAGTGAAAGTGATATATTTGGCGATGAAAATAATCAGATAAGATTTTTGACCAATATAAATTGCTAATTATTACGAATGTGAATATTTTGTTGCGGGAAGGGAATCTCGATACCCTGTTGAGTAAACCGATCAAGAATAGCACAATTAATATCACTAATTACTCGCTTTTTTCTGTTGACATCATCCAACCAAAACTTTAATTCAAAGTTTAAACTAGAATCGTCAAAATTAAGAAAAAAGGCTACTGGTTGCGGGTTTTTAAGTATGTGAGGATGTTGATCGGCAATCTCTAGCAATAAATTCATCACCTGTTGGGCGTTAGAATTATAACCAACTCCGATAACAATTGAACAATAAATCAAGTTATCACTACCCGTGTAGGTGGTGACATCCTCAGTAAAAAACTTTTGATTGGGAATAATTTTTTCGGAATTGTCTGTAAGAATTTGCACTGTTGTCGCTCGGATACCTAGCTTTTTTACCTGAGAAGTCTGTCCTTCAATATTAATTATATCACCGGGTTTGAGAACTTTTTCAAATAATAGTAAAATACCGCTAATGAAATTACTTACCACTTGCTGCATACCGAAACCAATACCCACCGATAAACCGCCAGTAATTGCCGCTATTGCTGTTGCATTAACTCCCACATAACCCAAGATGATAATAAAACCTAAGACAATGAAAAAATAACGTCCTAACAGTAAAGTTGCTTCAATTTCACCGCGACTCGCTTGCTGATTTAAATTAGTAATACTCAGAATTATACTCTCTATAAGAATAACAATAATTACCAGAAAATAGGGAGCTATTATCAAAATAAATATGCTTCTCAATGTGATCGGACTATTGAATAAATTGAAGGGAGATACTTGGGCAATTTCTTGAATATTATTGTAAACACCAATAATAATAGTTCTCAGGAGGAATAATACCAATAAAGGTGCTAAAAGCCGACCATGATAATATTTAATTGTCTTGAGGGAAAACTTGGCGTATAATCCAGCTAATAAACCACGATAAACTAAATAAAACCACATTAGTTTTATCGATAAACTAATCATTCCTCTTGTCCAGTTTTGACTCAAAAAAATTAGATAATTAAAGTCAAGTAAAATTATACTAATAACTGGAAAATTAAGAAACTGTATCAGGATAGCAAAATATTGACGGAGGGTTAAATTTTTATCCCTATGAATAAAACTGGTGACGTGAGGAAATCTTTTTTCCAAGTAAGACCATAACCATTTTGATAATAACCAAGCAACAATTAAAGAGAGAAAAATAATCGTTAATTGATTTTGAACGTCTCTGCGTCCTAAAAATAATAATTGGTTAGCAATTATTTCCGAAAGAGAGGGAATATTGTTGTTCATATTACTGATCAAGATCTGATTGAATATAAAGTGTTAGTTTTTGTGCTGCTGCTGAGGAAGATATTTCACCAGCGATCGCTCTTTCATACCAAAATTCTCCCTCTTCTAAAATTTTATTCAACTTTTCCCAATCATCCAGAGGAACTGCCACAGCATTGTGAGATTGTTGTAATAATACCGACTCAATCGGTAGTAAATTTCCTTCGATCTGCACCCGTCGATTAGTGGGAATAAAACTTTCTGTTTGGATGATTGCTTGCAATTGTTGTTCGGGATTAGTGAGAAATTTTCCTAAAGCTAATCCCAAACTATTTTCATTATCACTATTATTGCGATTAAATACCATCACCCTTGTATAGAGAATTGGTGCTGCTTTACCTTGAGTTTCTTGGGGAAGTAAAGCGACTCTGAGATCATCTTGTAGGCTATTTTTTAAATCGGCAATTTCAATAGAACTACACACATAATAGGTTAAGCGGCCTCTAGCAAAGGCATCATGGAGTAATTCCCGTTGACGATTGAGGATAAAATTAGGCTGTGACGAGGCAAATTTTAGCCATTCTAGCCATTTTGCCCAACCATATAGGCGAGGTTGCAGGCTACCCTGATCATCCCACAAATAGCCGCCAAAAATTGCCATTCCCCAAAAAGTATCTTCAAAAGAGGACACCATCCCCACAGAATAGCCTTTGCGCGCACGTTCCACTAATCCCTCTAAACTGGTGGGAGGTTGCTTCAGCAGCGGATCGGGACTAACTTGTAATTTTTTTTGATTATAACACAGTACATTGGTACGAGAACCCAAGGGAATGCCATAGATTTTTCCTTGATAGCTAACTTGTTTCAGCGTCGGGGGATAATAAATAGATAAATCTAGATTGTTCTGGTCAATTTCCTTCAGTACTCCTTGGGATACTAATCTGGGTATATTTCTCGAAAAAATTAGAATAACACTCGCACCCAATCCGCTTTGAGATTGTTTAAACAAAAGTTCGGGTATCTCA
Source organism: Microcystis sp. 0824 (assembly GCF_003112475.1). Lineage (NCBI taxonomy): Bacteria > Bacillati > Cyanobacteriota > Cyanophyceae > Chroococcales > Microcystaceae > Microcystis > Microcystis sp. 0824. The sequence goes on from NZ_BDSM01000046.1 coordinate 60,760, forward strand.
TCGACAGGAATAGCTTGTTCGAGAATTGTCACTTGCGGATTTAATTTTTCAAACTCTTGCAAACCCAGACCTAGTACTTCAGTTAAATTTCTCTCTTCTGGATACCAAACCGAGAGGGTTCCTTGCAGTTGCTCCGATGATTGAGTAGGAAGATAACTAAAACAGGCATAAAGAAAAATTGGCATCAAGATAAAAAGCAATAGGAGCGATATAATTCTCCTTATTTTTTTACTTCCCCAAGCAGTTTTAACTTTGAGCCTTAGAAATTGCATCGCTCGTGATCCTTCAAAAATCTTGCCATATATTCATAGTACATGAAAAGGTGAATAATAATCTTCATCAGAAAAATAATTAACATGATCTTTTGTCAAAAGCCACCAGTATAGAAACAATTCCAGTTAAAAATTTGTGCGAGTTAAGCTGCTGACGTATCTAAATTACCTGTTACGTCCAGAAACCTATTTAGAAATCTTTGTCAAGTACAATTTATATTAAATTGGGTGAGCTTACCCTGCATACCAAATAGGTTTTTAATAGTATGATTAACCCCCGAGTTATGGATTATTTCTCCCCGCTCTCCTATACCTTTCAAATAGGATTTAGTATCACTCCTCCTCATTTCCTCAAAATCTTTTCCCATTTGGGGCATTTAATCCCTCCTTTTCAAGGATAATTGGCTAGTGGCAATAAATATTAGGATGAGGATCGGGATTTTGGGGAGGAGGGGATTTAGTTAAATAATCTTTGCAGAAAAGTGCTTTGATCCCGCAGAAAAACCTGAGCGCAATTACGCCCCGGCATCCCCGAAATTGAGCCGCCGGGGTGAGTTCCTGCCCCAGTTAAATAAAGGTTTTTAATGGGGGTTTTGTAGTTAGCTATTTCTGGCAAAGGACGCAGGAAAATCATCTGATCTAAGGTCATATCAAGATGATAGTAATTACCTTTATAGGAACCCAAACGATTAGCTAATTCCGCCGGACTTTCCACCCGACGAGCAATAATGGCGGATTTGAGATTGGGGGCATAATTGGCCAGTTTATCAAGAACTCGATCGGCCACGCGATTTTTTAATTCTTCCGTCCATCCCGTGCCGTTTAATCCCGTTCCCTCAGCCCCGGCAATCTGATAGGGGGCAAAAAATTCGATCCAGAGGGTATGCTTGCCCTGGGGAGCCATAGAGGGATCGAGAATAGTGGGTACATCTAGGTACATCGAGGGATTTTCGTCGGGAATCTGCCCCAAAATCGTTAAAGCGTGGGCTTGTTCAACGTGACGCACGGAATCGGCGATAAGAATCGTTCCCTGTAAATACTCCTCTTTGTGATCGTAAGCCTCGAACCTTGGTGCTTCCGCGAGGGCGCAATCAATTTTAAGAATTGTTTCATTGTTATTGACAATTCGCCGTTCTACCCTTTCTCGCAATTCCGGATCGGCGGCATCCACATCGGCGGGGGCGACTAACTGTAAAAAGACTCGTCTAGCGTCAATATTAGAGATAACCCCCGCTTTTGCCAGATATTCCTGCCCAGAGTCCACCCTAACCCCGATCGCTTGTCCTTCCTCGATTAGAATCTGTTTAACTTTCTGCTCGGTTAAAATCACCCCACCGAGACTGACAACACATTTCACCAGAGCCTCCGTTAGTGCGCCCGTACCACCACGAGGGCGAGCTACCCCGGGGGAGTGACGCATCGCCATCATCATCATCCCAGAGGTAATGCCTTTTTGGGAGGGAGGAGCGCCAATTTCCGCCGCTAGACGAGCCAGGGGTGCTTTGACAAATTCGCTTTCGAACCACTCATTAAGGACATCTTCGGGGGAAGTAATCATCGTGCGGATGAAGTCGAGCAGTTTCTTTTTCGAGCCGATCGCTTTCCAGACACTAGCTAAGGCACTAGAGTTATAATTGCGGGCGATTCTGAGCAAATCTTGAGGCGGAGCGTTAAACCAAGGCCCGATCGCATTCATCAACTGCGCCCAATAGTCGATAAACTGAAGGTAGCGATCGGCATCTCGCGGACAAAACTGGGCAATTGCGGCGTGAGTTTTTTCCAGAGAGCGATAGGAAAGAAAATATTGGCCAGAAGGATGGGGACAGAAAACGGTAGGATCGAAGAATAAATACTCTAATCCGTGGCGTTTTAGCTCTAATTCCTCAATTACCGGCCCCAAAAAAATAAATTCGTGATCGATCGCACAGAGATTAAACTTAAAATCGGGGGCCAGATCCGGGATAACCGCTTCTGTGGTAGCTGCTCCTCCCGGTACGCTACGCTGTTCCAGAAGGAGGACGCGATAACCGGCTTTGAGGAGATAGGCGGCACAAACTAAACCATTATGCCCCGCACCGATGAGGATGACATCGTAACTTTCCATGCAGTTTCAAAAATTCCTATTTTTAATTTTGCGCTTTTCTTGACCCTAATATGTTAAAAATAGTTAAAGATTGGCTGCTGTCAGCAGATTTCAGCGAGCAGTTATCAGTGAGCAGGTAGAAAACCTTTAATTTTTCCTTTTTTTATGAGTTCTTCCATCAAAGTTATTCAACCATCGGGTATTTTAGATGGCAACCAAGCTGGCCAATTTCGCCAAGAAATTGCCGAAGCCGTGCGGGGAGGTTCCGAGGTTATTATCGTTGATTTCAAGGATGTCACCTTTATGGATAGTTCTGGTTTAGGGGCGCTAGTTTTATCCTTAAAAACCGTGCGTTCTGCGGGGGGTAAACTATTGATCTGCTCGATTAATGATCAGATAAAAATGTTATTTGAATTGACCGATATGGATCGAGTTTTTGAAATTTTTAATAACCGAGAAGAATTAGAACAAATAATCTCGGAAATTAATTAATAAAAATCCACCTGCATGATCGAAAGATCATCCTTAAAATTACCATCGAATTGTAAAGCTTGAATTTTTTCAATAAAATAATCGAGATTTTTGGCGTAATTACAATGATAATTTCGTAAAGATTGAATAAAGTTCTCTAGTCCCCACATCCTGCCATCAGCACAATCGATCTCGTAAATTCCATCGCTAAAAAGATAAAGCCTACTGGGTAAATTCAGGCATTTAACCTGATTAATATATTCCGCTTCTGGAAACATCCCGATGGGAAAACCGGGGGCTTTCAGTCTGGTTTCAATCATCTGGCCAAAAGGTTTTTGCGTCAGGAGAACTGCCGGGGGATGACCGGCGCTGGCATAGGTTAACTGTTGTTGTTTCCGATCATAAATTCCGTACCAAATAGTAAAATATTTATCATTCTTAGGGCTGATTTGATACACTTGATTTAACCCCTGTAAAACCTGATTAGGTTGATAGTAATTCACCTGAGTTAAACCACGAGAACGGAGTAAATTAATCACCGAAAGGGAAGGTAAAGCCGCTCGCAACCCATGGCCCGCCACATCTAAAAGATATAACACCAAATGGTCATTATCTAACCAATAATAATCAAATCCATCCCCCCCCAATCGACGAGAAGGAAGGAAGCGAAAATCGATAGCAAGTTTTGGAGAAATAAAAGGTTCTGGTAACAGCGATCGCACATAGTCCGCCGCCTCCGCTAACTCCATTTCTAGTAATTGTTTTTGCGCTTGCAGATCATGACTTAATTGATGCAAACGAATTCCCGCTCGCACACGCGCTCTTAACTCATTAATCTCGATCGGTTTACATAAAAAATCATCGGCCCCCGCATCCAATCCCTTCACCCGATCCTCCACCGATCCCAAAGAAGTTAAAAGGATAAAAAAAGTCGTTGACAGTTGGGGATTGAGCTTAATGTGCCGGCAAACTTCCAACCCATCGATCCCCGGCATCATCCAATCACAAATAATCATCGCCGGTTTTATTTGCCCCGCTTGCTTTAATCCTTCTTCCCCATCACTGGCAACAAAAACCTCGTATTCCTTCTCCAAAGCTCGTCTCAGAAACGTTTGAATTACTCCATCATCATCAATTACTAAAATTCGTACCATCTTTTTTGTGACTCGACTATCTCAATCTTACTGCTTACACTAGAGGGGAGTGGACGACTTTGCTTGTACCTCAAGACAGGATTAAATCCAGAATCGAGCTAATACATCAGTCATAGTTTGGGAAAAATGGTATAACTTCTAGCGTAAGGCATTGCAGAGGTAAACCGGGGGTGAAGATTTCTTTTCAGGTAGATAGCGATCTCAGGTCCTTAGATACCGTTTTAAAGTATTTTGAGCAACTCGAACCGGCGGGCATTCCCCAAAAAGACTGGCTCCAGTGTCAGCTTGCTCTTGCCGAAGGTTTTACCAATGCTGTCCGTCACGCTCACCGACACCTCCCCCCCGAAATCCCGATCGAGATCGAAATCGAGATTAGCCGATCCCGGATGGAAATTCGCATCTGGGATCGGGGTTCCGTCTTCGATTTAGATGGCTTTATCGAGAAAAACGCCCATCTTCGCCATAGTTTCTCCGGTCATGGGCAAGGACTGCCGATCCTCCAAAAAATCGCCGATCAACTCAGTTATACTCGCAGCGAAGATCAGCGCAACTGTCTGTTAATTATTAAACAATTTTCCCGCCATGAATCCGATCGCGCCCCTCGTTTCTCCTAGTTGGTTAGTGACTAATCTCGATCGCCCCGATCTGATGGTCATTGACTGTCGTTTTCAATTAAACGATCCCGATCTCGGTTATCAACAGTATTTAGCCAATCATATTGAAAATGCCTTCTATTTACACCTCGATCGCGATTTATCGGCTCCCATTGCCCGTCATGGCGGCCGTCATCCTTTACCGAATCCCCAGACGATAGCCGCTAAATTAAGCTCTCTAGGGGTGATTTCTGGTCAAACCCATGTCATCGCCTACGATGCCTCCCGTTTTGCCTTTGCCAGTCGTCTCTGGTGGTTATTACGTTATCTGGGCCATGAACAAGTCAGCATTCTCGATGGTGGTTGGCAAAATTGGTTAAATGCCGGTTATCCCGTCTCTAATCAGATACCTGTGCCGAAAACCGGCGCTTTTCTCCCCCAAGTTCGAGAGGATTGGGTAGTCACAATTGAGCAGGTAAAAAGGCAAAAAGAGCAAGGGGGAGTGGTGTTAATTGATGCCAGGGAAAGCGATCGCTATCGGGGTGAAAGGGAACCGATCGATCCGATCGCCGGTCACATCGAGGGGGCGCTGAATTATCCCTGGTTGGAAGTCACCGATAGTCAGGGTTTTTCTCAACCCCTGGCCCAGCAAACACAACGTTGGCAAGAGCGGCAAGGCGATCGAGAAATTATCCTCTACTGTGGTTCAGGAGTGACAGCCTGTGTTAATATCTTTTCCCTTACCCTAGTCGGATACGAGAATGTTAAGCTATATTCTGGAGGTTGGAGTGATTGGTGTTCCTACCTGATCTAACCGGCCCTATTGATACCCATCTATCGAGAAAGATTATCAAAATGACCTAATTACTGTACAATCCCTCTATTATCACTTTTAATTATTCCGAAACTATTATCTAATTTGTCTCCTAAGTGGGTGGGTGGAATTAAATATAAGATGAACGTAGGTTGGTCTTCGGCCGTGAGCTTTTGCCGAACGGTTGAAGCATGAAACCCAACGCCAGATTATGTTACGCTACCGCTAACCCATCCTACAAATAATTGTGCCGCCCTACTTAGACAAAAAAGCTAATTTTTATTTTAGTTGCTATCTTTTTGCTCTCAAATCACCGCTATTCCTCAAAGAATAGTCATTTTCCCCCGTAAAATTACTAAAAAGTAATTTTATAGTTAAACTCTATAAAAAATTAGGTATGTATTTTGTATGACAGAAGCCGGTCTTTGTCATTGTAATGGTGGCACCCGTCCGAAAGATCGCCTTTCGATTTTTGTGGATGGCAATAATATGTTTTATGCTCAACAAAAAAATGGTTGGTTTTTTGACCCGCGCAAGGTGTTAAATTACTTCACTAATGACCCGAATATTATGTTAATTAATGCCTTTTGGTACACGGGTTTAAAAGATTCCCAAGATCAAAGAGGTTTTCGCGATGCTTTAATTAGTTTGGGTTATACGGTGAGAACAAAAATTTTGAAAGAATATTATGATGATAGTTCCGGTCGTTTTTCTCAGAAAGCTAATTTAGATATCGAAATTGTCGTCGATATGTTTAATACCGTCGATCAATACGATCGAGTGATTTTATTTAGTGGTGATGGCGATTTTGAACGAGCGATCGAACTATTGCGCTCTAAAAATACTCATATTACCGTAGTTTCTACGGAAGGGATGATCGCTAGGGAATTGCGAAATGCCACCGATCGCTATATTGACCTGAATGATCTTCGCAAAGATATCGAAAAAAGTGATTATTAATCGGCCGTTTTGTCTTTAAACCGGCTATTTATCCCATTTTTCTTTATTGGTATTCCTCACCCCAATCCCTCTCCCAGAAGGGGATAGGTGAGGCAATTAACCATCTCTTGTTTATTTTTCCTTGAGTCGAAAGAGTAAAAACTGATTGACCTGATTCGGATTAAAATTATCATCACTGACTAAAATCAAAGAGCGACTACCATCAGCTAATCTTGGACCGAGGGTCATTCCTTCTAAATTATCTAAATCAATCCCCAAAGTCCCTAAATCTAGTAATAATTTTTTCCGCAAGGGTTGCACCTGTAAAGCTTCTAATTCTCCCGGTATCCGAGCAATTTTCGACGTATCAGTGGCACTCCCATTAACTACCTGAAATAGTTTCGCTCCAAAACCTTCTAAACCAAAAGTTCGCTCTAAACTGAGAAAATAACCCTCTTTTTCTAAAGCTAATAATTCCGTTAAACCGTAGTATCTCGCACCACTGGCCGGCTCATCTAACACATACAATTGTTCTGATACTAACACCGGCGCACCAATCGGATCAATAACATAATGAAGAAGTCGCACTCTGAGATTTTCTGCTCTTTTTCCCGTGGGACTATCTTGAATTAAAGCGTTTTCTGTGGCAGTAAACAAACGAAAAGGATCGTCTTTGAGAGTGCTGGTAATCCCTAAAGTTAAGGATTCAAACCCTAAATTATCCTCTATTCCTTTTTGATTGCTATCATCCGGTAAAAAGCGATTAGGAATTAACAAAGACTCCTTTAATTGTCCCTGCAAATCAAATTCAGCAATAAAAGGAGCAATTCCCTGTTTAACCGCACCTTCACTGGAAATAAACAAAGTTTGTCGGGGCGAAAAAGCGATACCTTCTGGGTCGATCGATCCCTTTTTAAAAGTTTCTCCCTTGCCATCTTTTAGGAACGTGACCGCCTCTAAATTCACTTTTTTGATTTTTTCATCATTTATCTGCAAACTAGCCCGATAAAAGCGGGCTGGAGCTTTCTGAGAACGATCATCACTGAGGAGATAAAAGCGGTTATTGGCGCGATCATAGGTAATTGCCGATAATCCCCCCACCCTTGTGTCTTGATAATCCGCTTCTGGTAATTGATATTCTCCCAAAAACTCGATCGAGAGGGGTAGAAACATTCGTTGTTCTGCCAAAACTTGCGGGGAGACACCACAGGCAGCCAGACTAAAGGTTACAATTAAACTAGCAATTAAACCCAAAATTGGGAAACGGAAATTTTCGGCAGTCAGTCTCTTATAGAATTGATCGATCACAAAATATCATCCTCTACTACGCTCCTATCAATCTATTATGCTACGTTTTTCTCTCAGTTTATGGCTCTGTTTGATCGGTACTTCCCTTCCTCTCCTAGCACAAACAGAAACCCCTACACCCAATCCCCTCGAAACTCCCCTAAAAAGTCCTTTATTACCCGCAATCGATCGCCCTTTAACTCCCTTAGAGCGTCGTCAACTGTTATTATACATCGATCAACGCGATGCTGAAGCTCAAGCTAAATACGATGCGGGATTAAATGAGGAAGCTTTTCCTATCTGGTATGAAGTGATTAAATTAAATCGTTATTTAGGAGCCAAAGAAGAAGTAAAATCTTTGGGAAAAGTGGGGTTAGCCGTTTGGAATCGAGATCGAACTGAGGATGTTAAATTAATTACTGCTCGTTTAAAATCTCTGCAACAAACCGCAGAAAATAACCGGACAATGGACGAGGAATTATTAGCATTACTAGGTACATCCTATCAACAGGTACGAGCTTTTAATGAGGCGATAATCATCTATGATCAAATCCTAGCTAATGCCAGAAAATCTGGGGATAATGTGGCAGTAGAAGCAACTTTAAATCAACTTGGTCAAATTCATTTATCCCGTTTTGATTATCAAAAAGCCGCCCCAGTCTATGAGGAATTATTAACTATTTCTAAGGCACAGAATAATTCTTTAACTCAAGGTATTTATCTGCAAAGATTAGCAGAAATTTATCGAGAATCTCTGCAGCCAGCTAACGCAGTAAAAATTAAAGAAGAAATAGCTGAAACCGAGATCAGAAATCAGCAAATACAGTTAATCCCCGCTCTAAAAATTCAAATTGGTTTAGATTATCAAGCTTTAAAAGACGCAAATAAAGCCAGCCAAAACTTTCAAGAAGCCTATTCTCTCGCTTTTGCTTTACAACAGTACGGCACCGCAGGAGAAGCTTTAAGTAAGTTAGCCGAACTTTATAAAAGTTATCAACAGGTAGATTATGCTTTACAAATCTATCAAGAATTAATTAAAGTCCATGAATTGGGTTATAATTACTACGGTTTAATGAACACCTACGATCAAATCGGTCAAATTTATCTAGAGAGAAAAAATTATCCCCAAGCTTTACTAGCTTTCCAAAAAGGTGGGGAATTAGCCCAAGCTATCCGTTATCGTGAACAATATTTTCAAACCCAAATCACCCAAATTAATCAAGCAATAAATAATCCTGAACAGTGATCTTTAAGTAGGTAGTCGTTAAAAATTATCAGATCCCCCCGCCTATCGGCACCCCCCTTATCAAGCTATCCCTTATAGGGATCTTTCTTAACAATTTTTGCAGTAAGCACTCCAACCCTTATCCTGACTTGATTTCAGTTTTTTCCTTGTCAGTAAGGGTGTCAACAAGGAATATTACAGATTGTTAACCGAGTCTTGAAAGCCTTGTGCTACAAAGGTTTGAAATGTTAAGAAAGATGTGACTAAAGAACAGCTTATCAAGGGGGGCAGGGGGGATCGAACATAAAATCCATTTTTAATTTAATTATAACCAGCTACTTAAGTCTTTGAATAGTTAACTGTAGTCATTTCGATTAAGATTGAGAATATCAAGGCCAGAGTTCCTAAGGGTTTAACTGGTCTAGAATGTATCAGACTTATCTGAAATGACTATAAACCCTAGGCTAGAGTTTCTGGACAGTATCCTAAACCCTTAGTAAATTGTTGGCGAAAAGCCTCTATATCTTGCTGATCTGGGGTACCATGGGACACAATCGCCACTTGGTAACGACGCATAACATCAATGGGAGATTGTCCCGTTTCCAAACTCCAAAAAACCATCTGGAGACGCATTTCCGGTTGATGGGGAATCCCTAACTCATTCATGTAGGCGCGAAAATCACCGTGTTGGCAAGGAGTGAGCATTTGATTAAACTTGACCTTGACTACCCAACCGTTGATCTGATGGATAACCGTCATCACGGAGGAGGGCAGATGAGTCATCGATCGCAGGTATTCGGTGACTCGTAGCGTTAAACTAGCATTAGCAAGAAAATAGAGATAGTCCATAGTGGCCGCTGGGCTGTTGGCTAATAGTCACAATTAGTGTTATATCTCTAGTCTGACGATAAACCGTCCTATACACCAAGGGGAGAAATCCCCGATTTAGTGAAGTTCGCCTGGGTAGGATTACCCAACTTTTGCGAAGATCTTTATTATGATAATGATGATGATCCCTGACCAATTACTCTCCAGCTACGATTATCACCTTCCTCCGGAGTTAATTGCCCAAAATCCCGCAGAACCCCGAGACAGTTCCCGTCTTTTGGTGGTAGATTCTCCCAATAGTCATAATTTGGCTATTTTTCGGGATTTACCCACCTGGTTAGAGTCGGGGGATTTGCTGGTTTTCAACGATACTCGCGTGATTCCAGCCCGTTTATTTGGACGTAAAACCACGGGCGCCCCCGTAGAAATATTACTACTAGAAGAACAGGATGACCATCGTTGGTTATCCCTAGTCAAACCGGGAAAACGCTTTAAAGTCGGTTCAGAAGTCCTTTTTTATCCGAAAACAGGGCGAACGGAAGACGAAGCAAAATTATGGTTAGCGAAAATAATCGACCGAGATATGAATACCGGTGGTCGTCTGCTGGAATTTCAACGTCATCCCGGACGCAGTTTTTGGGATATGTTGGAGGAGTACGGTCATATTCCTTTCCCCCCCTACGTCACCGAATCAGAGGCGGAAGAAGACCGTTATCAAACAGTTTACGCTGATAAACAGGGTTCTGTGGCCGCTCCCACGGCTGGACTACATTTTACTCCCGAATTGTTCCATAAGCTCGCCCAGAAGGGTATAGATACCGCCTATATCACCCTTCATGTGGGAGTGGGAACCTTTCGTCCCGTGGAAGTGGAAAATATTGCAGAACACATAATGCACCAAGAATTTTTAGAGATTTCCGCCGAAACTGCCGAAAAAATCGCCCAAACAAAGGCCAGAGGTGGCCGGGTTATTGCCGTGGGAACCACGGTAGCCCGGGCCCTGGAAGGGGCAATTAAAGAAAGTAAGAGCGAGAAATTAACCGCTTTTCAGGGAAAAACGAATTTATTTGTCTATCCAGGTTATCAATGGCGGGTTATCGACGGCATGATCACTAATTTTCACCTACCCAAGTCCAGTTTGATGATGTTAGTTAGTGCCTTAATCGGACGGGAAAGACTACTGGCATTGTATCAAGCAGCTATCCAAGAGCGTTTCCGTTTCTATTCCTTCGGTGACGCTATGTTAATCCTACCCAGCGCTCGCAGCAGTAATCGGTAAGTAGAAGGAGGGCTAGAACTGCGGAAAGGACAACAGGGAAGGGAAAAATATGTGTAAGCGGCCCTCGCATCTAAATTGGTCTAGGTCAATTATCCAACCACCTCTAACCTGTTGTCTATCCTAACCAAGAAATGAAAAGAAAAGACATTAAAATCGGTCGCCGCTATTCTAGCAAACCCCTGCAAATATTTTTAATTATTGCCTTCATCGTCGCCGCTCCCTTTGCTATTTTTTATCTTATTGCCTTGGCTTATCTTTGGCAAGGCGATCGACTTTTGGCCGCGGGGGAGAAGGAATCGGCTCTGTCTGCTTACCGAACAGTTTTATCTTTTCACGAAAATTCAGTCCAAGCCCATATAAAAATCGCTCAGGTCTTACAAAGTCAAAAACGCTATTCTGAAGCCTTACAAGCCTATGATCGTGGCTTTATCATTAATGATAAACCACCGATGGAACCCTCCCTAAGTAATCATTTAGTCGCTTTGGGAGATATTTTCGCCCAAGAGGAAAAATGGTCAGAGGCGATCGATGCTTACCAAAAAGCAATGATCATTAAACCAACTTTTAAAGGGCAATTTCAGCTAGGAAAAGCCCTTTATAGTTTACAACGTTGGGATGAGGCGGCGAAAGCTCTGCAAGCAGCGGTTTTTCTCGATCCTCGTCAGGGAAAAGCCTATTTTTATCTGGGAAAGGCCTACAGTGAACAGCAACTCTGGCAAGAGGCCAGTTATGCCTATCAGCAAGCTCTAGAATTGATACCTAGTCAGGGTGAAATCTACAAAAAATTAGGAGAAACCCTAGCAAAACAGGGAAAATGGGAGCAAGCAGAGCAAATATATCGACAGGCTCTAATTTACTCCCCTAAAGATGGGGATATTTATAATTATTTAGGGAAAGCTTTAGCGGAACAGGGAAAACTAGGGGAAGCCATGGCAGTTTTTCAACAGGCACGCCAAATTAGCCCCAAAAATGCCGAGATTTACGAAAATCTCTGTTATACCTATATCAATAGCGGTCAGATCGATGAGGGTCTAAATTGGTGTCGGCAGGCCGTAGAAATTGATCCCAATTTATCAGAAGTTAGATTTATTTTACAGGAAATCCAACGGGGGCGATTAATTCACGACAATCCCGAATTATTAAAAATGCCAGAGATAATTCCCAGTGTTAACAGTGATCCTCTGGTGAATTTAAAACGCTCAATTGTTAAAATTATCGTGCGCGGCAAAAATAACAATGGTATCGGCACGGGTTGGTTATTAAAACGAGATCAAGATAGAGCTTGGATCGTGACTAATCGCCATGTGGTCACGAATTCTCGTCAAGAAATCGATGCAGGGTCCCGCATTTTTGTGGAGTATTATAGCCAACCACCCCAGGGAAAAATTCGCAAGCGTTCAAAAGCTAAAATTCTCCACACTACCCCCCCTAACGATTGGCTAGATTTAGCAGTATTAGAGGTAAAAAATCCCCCCCCAGATTTAAAACCTTTAGCTTTAGCACCCCTACCAATTGCCGCTAATCAACCAGTAATCTCGATCGGTAATCCTTTTAATCAAAAAGATTGGACTGTCAGCAAAGGCACGGTTAATGATAATAACGAAAAATCCTTAAGTTTATCCATGTTTGTCGTTTCTGGACAGTCGGGAAGTCCAGTTTTAAACGATAAAAATCAAGTGGTGGGAGTGATTTCCCAAGCGAGTTTATTTTGTGCCAATCCCTCTACTCCTAAACCCCTAGAAAATGCCGTTAAATTGGGCTGCGGTTTAGCGATTCCCATTGACAGAGTGCGAGAAAGGTTAAGGGAGTGGCAATTATAAATTATGAATTATAAATTATGAAGTGGGGATCATCTTATATTTAATTCCACCTCGCTTGCCCTGAACTAACTACATCCTTGCCAACTTGTTCGGCTAAAACTTCCCCAGTAAACTCGGCAATGGCAGCATCATAGTTTTTCACTTGATCGCACCATTGGAATTGAGAAGATAACTCATATAGCTTTTTTTCAGATCCTCCGGCTTTTCCCACTGATTTCTTGGCAAGCTTGCTGATTTAGCGATCGCCACCCAAAAGGCAATAACTAAGAAAAATTTGATAATCTTTTTCTGATTCATTAGACAGCTTTGGGGGTAGATTTATGGCTGTCATTGGGGAAAATAGATTTTATTTCAATTAAATAATAGCCTAAAATACAGGTAGCGACCACATTTTTTCTAACCGTTATCAGTCTGATATTTAGAGTGATATAAGCTATCGGTTCCGATCTATACAATCTGTCAGTATTTGCATTTCGTAGGGAGTGATTGCGTGTTTTGGATCATTTTCTGGAATACCCGCCTCAGATGCACAATTTTTTACAAGCTTTGTCGCTGGATCATCCGCTTGTTGATATTCATCCCATTCTGAAGATGAGGGGGAATATGTTTCCTTTTGAGTTTCTGAAGATGAGGGGGAATATGTTTCCTTTTGAGTTTCTGAAGATGAGGGGGAATATGTTTCCTTTTGAGTTTCTGAAGATGAGGGGGAATATGTTTCCTTTTGAGTCGGAAAATAACTATGGTTTATCCAAGCTAATGCGAACCCACCCAAAATAGTAAAAAAAATTATCCTCTTTATTGTTAGCGACATAACTCTATCCTGTTTTTTACAATAGCGTTACTATCCTACTTTAGTCAAGATAAGGGTTTAAAGGTATAGTGGTTAAATAAGAAAATAACCAATCTCCCCATTTTTCCCTCTCTCCAAGAAAAATTAATAAGAGTTAGACATAAGCGGGAATAGAATACATCCAATCTTATCATTATTTTTGACAAGAAAAACATAAAGAGTAACGAAGATCCTTATTAACCGCGAAAACGAGAGATGGTTTTCACCTGTCCTGGTGTTGCCTGATAACTGATAACTGATAACTGATAACTGGTCACTGATAACTGATAACTGCTATGCTACTCTAGGCAGAAAACCATTCGATCGAGATCACCGTGGCTAACCAAGAAGCAACTTCCCCCGCTATTCGTACCCCTTTATACGAGCTAATTGCCCAACAAACCAGCAAATTTACCCCTTTTGCGGGTTGGGAGATGCCGATACAGTTTAGCGGCCTAAAAATCGAACATAATGCTGTCCGCAATGGTGTGGGGATGTTTGACATTTCCCACATGGGCAAATTTATCTTAACTGGCGATAATCTGGTTCAATCTCTCCAAACCCTAGTTCCCTCTAATTTAGCCCGTTTAAGGGCAGGAAAGGCACAATATAGCGTTTTACTTAACCCGGACGGTGGCATAATCGATGATATTATCTTTTACTACCAAAGCGAAAACCAAGGCGTATTAATTGTTAATGCCTCAACCACCGATAAAGATCGAGAATGGATTTTAGGCAATTTAGAGGGATCGGGGGTCAAATTAAAGGATTTATCCCGAGAAAGGGTCTTAATCGCCCTGCAAGGACCCAAGGCGGCGACAATTTTACAGCCCTTGATCGGGGAAAAATTAAGCGATTTTGGCCTATTTAATCACTGGGAAAGCCAGCTTTTCGGGGAAAAAGTTTTTATCGCCCGGACCGGTTACACGGGAGAAGATGGTTTTGAAATTATGGCCCCCCCTGAAATCGGACAGCAACTTTGGACGGAATTTTTAAATTTAGGGGTGACTCCCTGCGGTTTGGGGGCGCGGGATACCCTGCGTTTAGAGGCAGCTTTAGCCCTTTATGGACAGGATATCGACGATAGCACGAGTCCCCTAGAGGCTGGCTTAAATTGGTTGGTTCATCTGCCAGAAAAAGGCGATTTTATCGGTCGCAATGTCCTTGAAGACCAAAAACTTAATGGTGTCAATCGCCTCTTGGTGGGATTGCAGATGTCCGGCAAACATATCGCCCGTCACGATTATCCGGTAGTATTCGCCGGGGAAGCGGTGGGTAAAGTCACCAGTGGCACTTTATCACCAACTTTAAACACAGCGATCGCTTTAGCCTATCTTCCCACACCTTTCGCCTCGATCGGACAGGCGATCGAAGTGGAAATCCGCGGCACCACCTACCCCGCTACCGTCGTTAAAAAACCCTTTTATAAAAGTAAAAAGTAAAAAAGGGGATTTGGAGTCAGGGAGTCAGCTATCAGTTACTCCTGTCTCCTGTCTCCTGTCTCCTGTCTCCTGAATCCTGAAAATGCAATCCGTAGACTTTACCACCCTCAGCGCCACTTGTGCCGAAATTGCCGCCACTTGGCTACCGGCGAGACTAGAACAAGTGTATCAAATTGATCGCCAAACGATCGCCCTCTATTTACGAACCTTCGATCGCAAGGGATGGTTAATTATTTCTTGGCATCCCCAAGGGGCGCGGCTGCATATTGGTGATCCACCGCCAAAAGTCCCCGATACCTTCACTTTTAGCGATCAATTGCGTCATCAACTCAATGGTTTTGCGCTGACAAAATTAGCATTTGTTGCCCCGTGGGAAAGAGTCATCGATCTACAATTTGCCCAACGTCCCGATGATCCGGCGCTGTGGCATTTGTATATAGAAATTATGGGCAAATATAGCAATGTCATTTTAACTGCGGCTGACAATCAAATTGTCACCGTTGCCCATCAAGTCAATGCCACCCAGTCTAGTGTTCGCACCGTACAAACGGGACAAATCTATCAACTACCCCCCGTTTTATTGGCCACAGATCCCAGTTTAGAAGAATCCTTGAGCAGTTGGCAAGCAAGAGTTAGTTTAATCCCTAAAACTATCGAAAAACAGTTAGTTAGTACCTATCGTGGAGTTAGTCCAGTTATCGCTCGATCGCTGTTGCAAAAAGCCAAGATTAACCCGAAATTAAACACGGATCAGTTAGATAATAACGATTGGGAAAAGCTCTTTTCAGTTTGGCAAGAATGGTTAACAATGCTCGAAAATAAAACCTTTCAACCCGGATGGACAAGAGAAGGTTATACAGTGATCGGTGGGGAGATACTGGCAGCGGCTAAAAATGTTCAAGAATTATTAAACCGTTATTATAGCGACCAAATTAATCAAGAAAGCTTTCGACAACTACAGCAAAAGTTAAATCAAAAAATCACATCTTTACTGACTAAACTGCAAACTAAAGCCGCAGGATTTCAAACAAGACTAGCAGAATCTGCTGATGCTGATCGCTATAAAGAGCAAGGGGATTTATTAATGGCCAATCTGCAACAAATACAGCAGGGAATGACTAGCATTACTTTGGCGGATTTCCAGACAGGAAAACCTGTCATTATTCCTCTCGATCCCGAAAGAAATCCCGTACAGAATGCCCAATATTTTTATAAACAACATCAGAAATTAAAAAGGGCCCGGTTAGCGGTGGAACCTTTATTAGAGGAAGTGGTCAGTGAAATTAATTATCTCGAACAAGTGCGATCGAGTTTAAGTCAACTAGAGAATTATAGCAGCGGCGAAGATTTACAGGCTCTAGACGAGATACAAGAAGAATTAATCCAACAAAAGTATCTAGAAAGCAATTACCAGCGTAATCGGACGAATAATAAAGAATCGGAACCTATGCGCTTTACTACTCCCTCTGGAATAGAATTATGGATCGGCAGAAATAACCGTCAAAATGATCGGCTAACTTTTCGTAGCGCCGGCGATTACGATATCTGGTTTCATAGTCAAGAAATCGCTGGTAGTCACGTTTTACTCCGTTTAACCCCCGGTACAGTTCCAGAAGCCGCCGATCTGCAATTTGCCGCCGATTACGCCGCTTATTATAGCCGCGCTCGCCATAGTGAACAGGTTCCCGTCGTCTATACCCGCCCCAAATACGTCTATAAGCCCAAGGGCGCCAAGCCAGGTATGGTGGTTTACAAACAGGAAACGGTAATCTGGGGCTGTCCTCAGAGGGTTGAGGATTACCGCAAAAAATAATTTTTTACCAAATTGTTTACTTTTTTTTACACAAAATGGGTATTGTCTGTTACAATTGTTACTAGAGAGACAAATGCAGTTCAGGCGCTTGGGAACGCAAGAACTATATTTCCTCGGATTACAACAACAAACAACAGCAAACCAGTGGTAGCAGCCGATAGTCTCGGGAAAGACACAAAAAACCGACTATTTAGGTGGTATTAAAGCGACCACTGGTATTTTATCTTCACCTAACTGGTTCTGTCACATTTTGTAGTCGTGCAAAATTAATTTCCCTGCAGCCAGAAGGCTTTAAAACATCTAGCCTTTTCCTTGATCCCAGCCATGTAAACTTTGATTAAGAGAAAGATTTCTAGCCCCGATCCGATGTTATATTAATAATTGAAGCTAAAGAAAAAAGCTTCCCTGACAGATCAACTGGCAAGGTTATAAGGTCAAGTTCACAAAGGAGTAAACCCTGTTAAAGTTACATTCTGTCTCGATGACGACGATAACAGCGATCGACCTGAACGCTCATATTTCCTAGAGTAGAGAACAAGGGAGTTAGGCAATTGGAACTAAGGTTCAATGCTTCTCCAACCAGTCTCAAGTTGTGAGGGGAAATACCTGAGAATCGGTAAACTGATCGCTGTTATTGTTTGTCAACACAAGTAATTGATAATTGCAGTCGTTCTCCTTTGGTGAGATAATAGAAAGTCTTCTGTTCAAAAGGATATCGATAGGATGCGACTCTCTCAACAGCTTTTTGTCACTCTCCGGGAAGACCCGGCCGAGGCGGAAATCCCTAGTCATAAATGCTTAGTCCGTGCCGGTTACATTCGTCGCATTGGCAGCGGCATTTACGCCTATTTACCCCTGATGTGGCGGGTTTTACAGAAAGTCTCCCAGATAGTCCGGGAAGAAATGAATAAAGCCGGCGCCCAAGAATGTTTGCTTCCCCAACTGCAACCGGCGGAACTCTGGCAAGAATCAGGCCGTTGGGACACCTACACAAAAGCAGAAGGGATTATGTTTGCCCTGACGGACCGGCAAAACCGGGAGTTAGGATTAGGACCGACTCACGAAGAAGTAATTACTGCCGTCGCTCGTGATTTAATTCGTTCCTATCGACAATTACCAGTTAATTTATATCAGATTCAAACTAAATTTCGCGATGAAATTCGCCCTCGTTTTGGTTTAATGCGAGGACGGGAATTTATTATGAAAGATGCCTATTCTTTCAATCTCGACGAGGAATGTTTAAAGAAAACCTATCGAGCGATGGATATAGCTTACCGCAATATTTTCCGCCGTTGTGGGTTAGCTTTTCGGGCAGTAGAAGCCGATTCTGGAGCGATTGGTGGTTCCGCATCCCAAGAATTTATGGTCTTAGCTGATGCCGGAGAAGATGAGGTTTTATTTACTGCCGATGAAAAGTATGCGGCTAATGTGGAAAAAGCCGTTTCTTTGCCAGCAGACAAAGTGGCTTCTCCCTTTAAAAAGTTTACTAAAAAAGAGACTCCTAACACCAACACGATCGAAAGTTTAGCTAAATTTCTCGATTGTTCCGCCACTGCTATCGTCAAAAATGTTCTCTACGAAGTGGTGTATGATAGCGGCATAACTGTTTTAGTTTTGGTGAGCATTCGCGGCGATCAAGAGGTTAACGAAGTTAAACTACAAAATGAATTAGTTAGACAGGCGAGCCGTTACAATGCTAAAACAATTTTGGCTTTAAAAATACCCGATGCTGCCGCTCAACAGAAATGGGCAACTAAACCTTTACCTTTAGGTTATATTGCTCCCGACTTAGAAGATAATTTGCTCAAAAAAGCCAGCGATATAGCTCCTCAGTTTTTACGCATAGCAGACAACACGGTGACAGACTTAGAAAACTTTATCACTGGTGCTAATGAAACCGGGTTTCATGTAGTGGGAGCCAATTGGGGTAAGGATTTTATCTTACCGGAATTAATCGTCGATCTACGCAAGGCCCGGGTAGGCGATCGAGCTATTCATGATCCTAATCAAACCTTGCAAAGTGCCAGAGGAATTGAAGTCGGTCATATCTTCCAATTAGGCTATAAATATTCTCAAGCCATGAATGCTTTTTATACTAATGAAGCGGGAGAATCTACCCCCATTTGTATGGGTTGTTATGGCATAGGAGTATCGCGTTTAGCCCAGGCAGCCGTAGAACAATCCTACGATAAAGATGGCATTATTTGGCCCGTAGCTATTGCCCCCTATCAAGCGATTGTGGTTATTCCTAATTTAGCCGATGCCGAGCAGGTAAAAACCGCCGAAAGTTTATACAATGAGTTAAATCAAGCGGGCATTGAAACCCTTTTAGATGACCGGGATGAACGTGCAGGAGTTAAGTTCAAAGATGCGGATTTAATTGGGATTCCCTATCGCATTGTCACGGGTAAATCTCTCAAATCGGGTAAGGTGGAATTAGTCGAAAGAGCCAGTAAAAAAGCGTCAGAAGTAGCAATTAATGAGGTGGTTTCCTATTTAAAAACTGCTATTTCAAAGGTAAATGCTTCTGATTAAGTGATTAAATATACAGATAATTTTGCCTGTTTATGGTTATGATGATCGAATATGAGTCGGGAAACCTCCTGTTATAAAGGGCATCTCAAAAGCTATTGACAATTGGCCAATTTTGTGATCCGCGTGGGCATTTTAAGTGATACCAGTCAATCAGAATAGTTACGAACTCGACCTATTTGGTCGATTGTTGCTTAACAATTGAGATGGCAAATTCTACTCAAATATGCCTGAATTGCCCTCTGGGTAGGCAACCCACATAAAGTTCATTTTGTCAAGGATTGTTAGGATGCGCTTACCCTGGGATGCTAATATGCCATAGAGTTTTTTATCTTTGTGTTCGAGGCAAAAGGTGCGAAAACGTTGCAAAACACTTTTTATACTAAATCTGGTTATTAAAAACTGATTATTTATTCCCTTGTTGACTAATTTCCTTCAGTTGTTTGTCAGTTTCTTTTTGGGCAGCAGTTAATTCGGCTAAGATTCGCCATACGTCTTCTGATGTAGTTGCCATAGATGATTTTTTTACTCTGATTTGTTCTATTACTATTTTACTAAATTCTTCCTATTCATGAAGAAAAAAGTGTTTTTTCCTGTGGGGAAGAGAGCAATCACATCTAAATTTTTAATAGATTTGAGGTTGAAAATTATCGGGAATATCGAGTTCAAACACTTGGTCATGAATCCGAGCCACATAAAACCCTTCTTGCAGAATTTTTTCGCGTAATCCTGGGGATACATGAACCGCCGCTAATATGCCATAGAGTTTTTTATCTTTGTGTTCAGGGAAAAAGCTGCGAAACCGTTGCAAAATACTTTTTAATTGTGTAATAGATTCCTCTCTAGCATGACTTTTAACCTCGACGATATAGGCAGTATTTAACTCACCATTAGTATAGGCAAGGACATCAATTTCTAGGTGTTGTCCATCTTCGCTGGCTCGCACACTGGGACTAACAACTTTCATGCCGAACCGTTGTCTGAGAATCGTTTCCATTGAAGGGAGAGCAAGTCCTTCGGTAAAGCTGCCGAATTTTGCCCCGAGTCCCCCAATTTGCTGACCTAATTCTTTGAGTTGTTTGTCAGTTTTCTGCTGTTGTCGGTCAGTTTCCTTGATTTGTTGGGCGTTTTCCTTCTGTTGTTGACTAACTTCCTTCAATAGTAGGTCAGTCTCCTTCAGTTGTTTGTCAGTTTCTTTTTGAGCAGCAGTTAATTCAGCTTGAGCAGTCGCTAATTCGGCTAAGATTCGCCATACGTCTTCGGATGTAGTTGCCATAGATGATTTTTTCCCGATGTCACCTATTAACTATGTTATCGGATTTCTGTGCTTGTCGAAGACACTGGGGAGCAGACTGCTGATTCAATTGGATAAGGCGGAGGCTAATTCATAGAACAAGAATCACCGCCACCAGCGACTAACATCCCTAATACTTTAATACACTTCTCTTAAAGCGACCAGTCCCCCAAAATGAAGGATTAAAGGGACTAAGTTGGGAATAGAATTAACAATTATCTTCATTCTCTTTGATTTTTTGACTAATTCATGACTGGTTCGCTGAACGCTGGAAAATGCTAACGTTGATGGGTTATTCATTTGACAGATCATAGAGTTCTAAGCCTTGAATAAAACAAAAATCTCTCAAATTCAATGTATATAGCTTAATATTCTGCACTAATGCTGTTGAGGCAATGATAGCGTCAGGGATGTTGAGTTTGTGACTGAGGGAGTAGGTTTCCATTAAGTTAATAAATTGATTGGATATTGCGACATCTACAGGAAAGGTATGTAGCAATCCGAGATGTCTTTTGATTTTGTTTAGTTCATTTTTATTGATTGCTCCATAATATAATTCGGCTTGAGTAATGGAACTAATGGCTAGTTGATTTAGTCCAATATGGCGAAGCTCTTCGATAATTCTATGGTTGTTTTTATAGAATTAAATGAGGATATTGGTGTCACATAAAATCATCGTTTTTCTTCTCGCCATGCTGCTTCACGGATAGATTTAGGGGTAATATCCCTGTCTTCCCACAATCCTGCTAGGGCAAAGAAGTCTTGCTCGTGATCAGATAATGTTGTTTGATCTTCGATGATTTCTACGGAGTCAACAAAATCTAAAGCAGTTAAAATTTTAGAGAGTGTTTCTGCTTTTTCTTGGTCACGAATGTGTACGATTAGTTGTTTCATGGTAGTTTATTTTGTATTGATTTGGTATTAATGATCATTGTCTAATTCTGTTTTTAGCCAATTAAGAATCGGAGAACTAATACGAATTCCATAATCAACTAACTGTTGTGATAAATCTAAAATTTTTTGTTTAGATAGATAACCTGCATAAAAACCAACCAAGAGAATTCCTAATGTTCCTTTGACGGGTAATTCCATAGCTTTGGCAACTCTTCTTGCTAATTTCTCATCTATAATTACCCAGTCTGGTTTGATTGAAATTGCCAAGAGAATAACTTCTAATTCTCCTCGATCTAATCCTAGTAATAGCGGTTCAAGAGGAGATGATGATGCAACTTCTTGAACTTGAATCCAATTGGCATTTTTGAGTTCTTTTGCCCCCGGTTTATTATCTCCAGCGATGACAATTTCTTGATAAACTGCCCAAGGAATAATCACTTCATTAAATAGCTGATTAAGAAGATCTAATTGATTAATCAAAGATAAGGCGATGATCGGTGTAGAATTAACAATTATCTTCATTCTCTTGGATTTTTTTGGCTAATTTACGGCTGGTTTGTATTTCTGATTCCCATTCTTCTGCTGTGTAATCAATAATGGAAAAACCATACTCAGAGAGAAGTGTATAAAATGTATATTTATCGCATCCTAATACTTGTGCGCCGATTCCTGCTGAAATTTTTCCTTCTTGATAAAGATGCCCTAATGTATAAATTATGACTTTACGAGAGAATGCTTCTTTTTCTTCTCTGGCAGCAATGAGGAGTTCTTCGGGAAATGTTACATTAATGCTCATGAGTGTTTAAAAATAATTTGTTTTTCTTGATTTTAGCAGGAATAATATCGCTAATTAATTGATGGTTGATAATTAAGATTCTCTATATTGTTCTCTTTAGTTGTTTATAAATTTCATCATCGTTTCGTTTGTCAATCAGCAAGATTTCTAGTGTTTGCTCCTCAACACGATAAACGATTCGATATTCACCAATATCGGCTCTATGATAAGAGTATCCTTTTAACTTTAGAGAATCTTGGGGATAGGGATTTGTTCTCAGTTCGGTTATTTTTGTGGCTACTTGTTTGGCGTGTTTATCTGGCAGTTTTTTTAAGCGTTTAGTTGCCTGTCGAGATAGGTTAATCTTAAGCATTTAAAATTTCTGACAGTAAAGCCTCACTTTCTGTTGTTCCGATAAAACCTTCTTGATGAGCTTTTTCTGCCTGTAAAGCCAAAAGTTGATTTTCTAACTCGGAAAATCTCTCAAATTCCTCGATTGACAGCACGACTGCAACATTACGTCCCTTTTTTGCTATCTTTACTGGTTCTCTTCGAGCCAAGTCTAACAGTTCGCCAAAGCGATTTTTTGCTTCTGAGGCTCCTAATGTTTTCATAACTAACCTTTATAGAAACTAGCCATTATGACCATTTTAGCTATTATAGCAATTATTGACAGGAGAATCACCGCCACCAGCGACTAAGATCCCTAATCCCTTGAAACACCTCTCTTAAGGCGACCTCTCCCCCAAAATGAAGGATTAAAGGGACTAAGTTGGGAATGGTTTCGAGGAAATTAGGACGAGTGAGAGTACCCAAAGCATGAAGGATATCTTGCCAGAAAGATAAGTCAACATTAGCAGGGGTTAAGGTGGCGGTTAATGCTTTTAATGCCTCTGCACGCGGGTATTCAGACCCAATCGTTCTGGCAATTTCTAAGGGTTTCGGGTAACACTTCAGTTGACATACTCCGCGCCGTGAACGGACGTGGATTCTTCTATCATCACTGATTGGAATTTCTGGCTCAACGAGTTCGCTTAAATCAGACCCCTTGCGGTATCTAACCCAGAGGCAAGTCTCTCCTCAGACTTTCGCGACCTTACAGAAGCCTGTTCTCGTATGCCCTACGATACAGTTCAAAACCTCTAAAATAATTGGTTTCTCTGGTACTTGATGCTTAGAGCTTTTACCCATAAAAGCAATCCTTTATGGAACCCTATAACTCTAGTTTTCAAGGTGCGCCTATCGATTAGATAGCTAGGTTTTTAGAGCGGTTGAATACCTTATCCGCTATGGTCTAGAATTATACATCAGAAGCTCCTCAAGGGTGATGATATGAAGATAGGTCAATTTACTTTATCCTGCCAGCGTTTTTTGATGGCGTTGGCGGTCGCCTGTTTTCTCACTTTAGTTTGGATGAATCCGGCAATGGCACAAGAACAAGTATTACGAACGCTGACAGTTACCGGACAGGGTTTAGAAAGGATTCCCACCACCCTGACACAAGTGCAGCTTGGGGTAGAAATTCAGGATAAGACAGCAGCAGAGGTACAGCAGGAGGTCGCCAAGCGCACCTCAGCTGTCGTCGATTTCCTGCGCTCTCGCAAGGTGGAACGGTTACAGACTTCGGGCATTAGCCTACAACCGAACTATCAATACAACAATAATGAAAGGCGCTTGCTGGGTTACATTGGCACGAATACGGTTAATTTTCGCCTCCAGACGGAGCAAGTGGGGGCGCTGTTAGATGAGGCGGTGAAAGCGGGAGCTACCCGCATTGATGGCGTGAGTTTTACCGCTACTGAAGAGGCGATTTCTGCCGCCCAAAAAGAAGCCCTCCGCCAAGCGACTACAGACGCGCAGCAACAGGCGGAGGCGGTTTTGGGGGCTTTAAATTTTACGGCTAAGGAGGTTGTCAGTATTCAAATTGGGGGAGCTAGTCTCCCAAACCCCAGGAGGGCTAATAATGAGCAATTTGCAGGTGGAGGGGCTAATTTCAGTACACCCGTTATTGGTGGTGAACAGTTAGTGCAAGCTTCGGTCACTCTACAAATTAGCTACTAATATCGCTTTCTAATTCTTTTTACCTTTGAGTCCTGAACCTAAGCCTAAACCACCGATTACTAATAACCCTAGTATGGTAGATGGCTCAGGAATTGGACTTTCCGCAACTGCCATATTTATCCAACCACTAACGTTGCCTGCCCCTATTTGATTATAAGTAAAGCGAAGGCGATTATCGATAGGATCATTAAAAATCTGTCCAAAAGTTCGTTGTGCCGGACCAGTTCCTGGATCTAGAGGATCAATGAAATCAATAGTGGCATTTTCACCTTGTTGAATAACTCCATCCATATTGGCATCAATCCAATTAAAACTCGAGAGGGTTAAGGCATGACCACTACCACTATCATACTGAAAACCAATTTCAATATCTTGACCACGAGAAAGTTCATTAAATAAAAAGTTCCATGTTGGAAAAACAGATTCTATAAAACTAGGTTGTGGTCTTTCTGCGGTCCAAGAACCATCTTTCACTTGCCCATGAATAGAAGTTGTTCCAGGAGCTTTGTCATTAAAATAATTGATCTTACCCCATACAAAATCGTGTGCGGAAGTACCACCATTAGCTAGATTGGTTCGCATATAGTTATATCCTGCTAAATCGAGAGCGGTTTGCTTCCAGCTTTCGTATGTGTTTCCTGTCAACTTATTACCGTAAATACCTGGGTACATATTTTGGAGAAAAATGAAGGAATTGACCGTAGCAACGGGGACACAAGCAACGGTACCAATTCCGGGAACATGATTTTGATTCAAGTAACCATACTTATTGATGTCCAGGGAAACATTATACGTTGTAGAAGCAAGAACCTTAGATCCTAATCCATTTGCAGAGAAGATACTAACTACAGAAGCTAAGAATGTATAACCTATCGCTTTAAGTTTCATGGTGTACATATTCCCTCGTTCAAATTAATAGTAGTGCAATCGCCTCCTCGTCGATACGTCAAGCAGCAGCCCAACTCAACTCCAATGGCGACTTAAAACAAATATGCACCTCCCCCCCCCCCCCCAC